>NZ_JAMYOI010000023.1:0-113279 GCF_040319775.1 Mesorhizobium sp. M0870 | reverse complement strand
GAACCTCCCGGCGCAAAGCACGCCAAACTGTTCGCGATGTCCTCGCACACCTGTTCGCGATGTCTCCGGTCCAAACACCCCCTTGAGGGGGAGATGTCGCCGAAGGCGACAGAGGGGGTCGGTACGACGGGACGCGACCTTCTGGCTTGAAGAGAGAATGCTAGCGCTCCATGCGAGACGACCCCCTCTGGCCTGCCGGCCATCTCCCCCTCAAGGAGGGAGATCAGCAGCTTCGCCACCTGCTCTCAACTTTTCCATTCCTCACCCCAGCGAGACCCCATGACCGACACCCGTGCCCGCGATATCCTGTCCCGCCAGTCCGAGCTCGAGAGCGAGCGCAGCCAGTATGAGGCTGTGTGGGAGCAGGTGGCGGAGTTCTGCGACCCCGATGCGCCCGATATCTGGAGCGGCCGCCGAACCGGCAGCCAGGACTCGCAGGCGGAGCGGCAGGAGCGGCGCGGCGCCCGCGTCTATGCCAACACCATCAACTCGGCCGCCAATCGGCTGGCCGCCGGGCTGGAAAGCCTGATCATCCCGCAGTCGGAAAAATGGCACGGGCTGTCGACGGCGGCCATGAATGACGAGGAGACCGACGAGGAAAAGGAATGGGCGGAGGCCTTGCGCGATTTCCTGTTTGCGCTGCGCTACTCCGCCAATTCGAATTTCGTGCCGGCGACGCAGGCCTGCCTGCGCAATGTCGTGCGCTATGGCCCGGCCTATCTCTATGCCGAGGAAGGGTTCGGCGCGACGCTGATTCGCTATGCCTCGATCCCGGTGGTCGAGGGCTATCTCAGCCGCAACCGCTGGGGCCAGGTCGACATTTTCCACCGCCGCTACGAGCGCACGGCGCGGCAGGCCGCACAGCTGCTCGGCTATGAAAAACTGCCGGCGCAGATCAAGGTTCTGGTCGACGATCCGGCCAAATGCGAGACGAAGATCTCGCTGATCCAGTGCATTGAGCCGCGCGACGAGCGCAAGATGTACCGGCTCGGCGGCCAATACCAATATCTCGACACGGCCTTCGCCTCCTACCACGTCATCGAGGACGAGGAGGAGATCGTGCGGGAAAGCGGTTTTCGGACCTTTCCGGTGTCGACCTTCAACTGGCGCCGCTACGAGGGCGACCCCTATGGCATTTCGCCTGCTATCGAGGCGCTGACGACCGTGCGCGAGGAAAATGCCGTGCGCCGTTCGGGCTTGCGTGCCTTGCAGCAGATCACCGATCCGGCGACCGCCTCGAAGGCCCGGCTCGACTACGTGCCGGTGCTCAATCCGGGCGAGAATTATCCGGGGCTGATCGACGACAATGGCCGGCCGCTGATCGCGCCAATCTCGACCGGGCAGAACCCGACCTATGCCTTCAACTACGCGCAGAGCCGCGCCGACGAGATCCGCGACATGATGTTCGTCAACCTGTTCCAGACACTGGTGCAGAACCCGCAGATGACGGCTACCGAGGCGCTGATCCGCCAAGAGGAAAAGGGCGCGCTGCTGGGGCCGTCCGGCTCGATCATCCAGGCCGGCTTCGCCAGCAATCTCGATCGCGAGCTCGGCATTCTGGAGGACAAGGGGCTCTATGACGAAGACAGCCGCTTCGTGCCGCCGGAGAGCCTGGCCGGCAAGGCGGTGCGGCCGACCTTTACCGGCCCGCTCGACGTGCTCAGGCGCTCGGCCGAAGCGCGCGACACCATCCAGGTGGTGACGACGGCCATGCAGATGGCGCAGTTCGATCCAGGCGTGATGGACAACATCGACAGCGACGAGGCGATCAAGATCGTGCAGAGCGCCGGCCGCAGCCCGCAGCGCATCTTCCGCCGCAAGGAGGAGGTCGACGGCCTTCGCGACGCCCGCGCCAAGGCAAGCCAGGCGCAGGCCGGCATGGCGGCGATCGCCACCGCCGGCAAGGCCGCCAAGGATGCGGTGCCGGCAGCGGTGCAGGCGCGCGACAGCGGCCTGCTCGACGGGTTGCAAGACATGCTGGGCGGCGCCCAAGATGCGCAAAGTGGTCAAAGCGGGCAGCCCGTCGGCCCGACGGGTGGTGGCGCATGAGCCGGAAACGCTTTGCCCATGCCGGGCAGGCCGGCAGCCCTGCCAGGGCGCGCGACGCGCTGGCCAAGGCCTATCTCCGAGTGTTTTCCGGCGAGGACGGCGAGATGGTGCTCGCCGACCTCGCGGCGACGACCGGCTATTACCGGCGTCCGTCCTATGGCGAGTGGATGGCGCGGACACGGACGCCCAACGGGTTCGAACTGCACAGCGCCTTGAGCAATGCGCGGGCCGAGGTGGTGCAGCACATAATGGGGTTCCTAACGCTCGATGACGCGCAGCTGGTGGCGCTGGAGAAGGCGGCACGGGCGGAGGAGCGGTAGCTGTTCGCCGACGCTGTCCCGCCGACATTCCGATCAATCGGACGCGCCCGACATAGCGGTCGCCGCGGCTCCGCGACGTGGCCGCGCTGACGACGAGCAGAGCCGACCCGCCCGGGCAGCACCGCTGCTCCAGGATTCTTCCAAAAATCGATCCGACAAAACCCGCGAACGCGACAGCCAGCGTACGACCCGGCCGTGCCGTGCTCGCCGGCGCGCCCTTTTTGTTCAAAGCCAGTTGGGCAGGAAACAGCCGATGGTCAGCATCATCCCCCTCTCCATTGCCCAGCGCCGGCTCGATACCGGCAATGCGGTGCAATACCCGCAGGGATCGCCGATCGGCGGCGCCATGCAGGGTCTTCGCGACCAGTTTTCCGCTGTCGCCGAGCGCTATCAGCAGATGAAGGAGCAACAGGAGGCGTTCGACGCCGAGCTGGAACGGCGCCGGTTCAACGGCCGGATCGCGCAGGCGGAAGATGAGGTGGCGGCGAACGCGCCGGCCGACGGCGCCGGCCTACATGAGACCATGTACGGCCAGGTCGATCCGCGCACCGGCCGGGTGGTCAAGACAGGCCTGTTCGACACGCTATTTGACGTCGCCTTGCCTGATATGCCCGAGAGCCAGCGCGCCAACTTCGCCAGGCAGAAGCAGGTAATGCGCGCGGTTGGCGCGCGGCGCATGGCGCTGCGGCAGCTCCAGCGCCGGCAGGACTATGAGTTGGCCGAGGTCGACACGGCGCTGAAGACCAGCGCCATCGCCATCGGCAAAGCCAATCCCGACGATCACGTGACCTTCGAAGCAGCCCGCCAGGAAGGGCTCGACCTGATCGACAAGATGGGGCTCGACCCAGGGATCAGACAGCAGAAGGTGAAGGATTGGTTCGGCACTGCGGCCAAGACGCGCTTCGAGGCGTTGATCGCCAAGGATCCGAAACGGGCGTTGGAGATATTTGGTGTCGGGACGCCGGCCTCCGGCAGCGAGGCCTCCGGCGACCGCCTCGGCAAGAAAACACCTGATGAAGCAGTGGCGCAGGCGTTTAAGGACCGTGCTCCGGCGCCCGATCTGATCGCGACCAAGCCGGCAGCCGACCATCTCGCCGACCTATCTCCAGATGACTTTCAGCGGCTGATCGACCAGGCACACGCCGCGACCACGGCCCAACTGATCGAGGCGCGCACCAACATCGCCCTCGCTTCGCAGAACGCTCCGGACGCAATCGCCAATACGGGCAGCTATTCCGGCAAGATGCCCAGCCCCGCTGACTTCGCGGCCGTTTATGGCGCGGAGGAGGGCGGCAATCGGTACCAGGACTTCAGCGTAAAGATGGATGTCGGCCGCCAAGCCTTTGGCATGCGGACGATGCCCATCCAGGCGATCCACGCAGCACTGCGTGATGCCGAGCCTGCGGCGGGCAGTTCCGAGGACGAGCAGACACGGTATCAGGTTACGGCTGCCGCTGCGCTCAAGACTCTGGGCATGAGGCGGGCGGACCCTGCTGGCTACGTTCGCGATGTCTTCGCCAATGTCGACGCCGCGTGGAGGGCGGCAACGAGCCCGGACGGCAACGATCCGGCCGCCTATCAAGTCGCAATTGCCCGTTCTATTGCTGCTCAAGAACAGTTGGATTTTGAGAACATCCAACCCTTGCCAAATTCATTCTCGGCCGACCCGACCAGCGCACTAGATATCCGTGAACTGCTGCACCATGCGAGCGACACGGAAGCAGGTACACTAGATGCATCAACCGATGCGTCTGAACCGAATTCGGGGAGCGGGCAACGTTCTGAGGCGTTGGAGAACCAGCAGACCGCGTCCGCAATGTATGAACAAAATGAGAACATCTATCCTTCCGTCGAGGTAGCTGGTATATCAAAGTCAGTCGCGAGGAATTTGTGTATCGACTTTTGCACCAACGCCACACTGCCCACCGGCACGTACGACGGAGCACCATTCCACTATTGTATGGCCAGGTGTATGGAAAATTACGGGCATTGAAGGACGAATTAAATGGTAGACAATCTCCGCAGAGATGATGCAGAGGCTATTGTGCAATTAATTCTTGGCACCTCTAAGGCTCTGAATGAATTCTTGCTTGATAGAAGAGATTTAAGGAGCAAAGAAGAATTCGATTTCCTCAAAAAAATCGTTGGAAGGCTGATGGGATTTCAATATTTCGAAGTGGTTGAAGTTGTTGGTAGTAAGTATAAAGACATCGTAGAAAATTTGCATGGACCGGCCTCTAAGTCAGATTTCGATTTTCCTGAGATCAATAAATTATGAAAATATATTATTATCTTGAGCCAGAGGTATCTGGTGGTTTTGGCGATAACATCATTTTGGACGCGAGTGTCCATCCCCCTCTCGTAACCCGTTTACATTATGAGTTTGATGGGTGGTTGGGGGACAGGATGGTGGCGTCATTCCCGTGCTATCTAGTCACCGAAGATGTTGCAGAGAAAATTCTCAAGAGTGAATTTTCAGGCGTAACCTTCGACAAGGTCGAGGTGACCACTTCTGAATTGTTCGAGGAAATGCAACCGGACCAGAAGCTTCCGCCCTTCGTATGGCTGAAAGTGAACGGGGATGCCGGTCGCGATGATTTCGGAATGGCGAAAGATCTCCGCCTAGTCGTTTCCGAGCGCGTGCTCGATGCCCTCAAGCCATTGGGGATCTCCAATGCCTTGATTGAGCCTTTTGAAGCGTCTTGATGGCCTCGGCCCTGGCTCTTTGGGGGGCGGTGTTGAAGCGATGGATTGCTGGCCTGAGGGCGAAATTCGCGGGAGAGACACATGAGGCGGCACGGGGGGCATCCGACCAACGGGTCGACCGGATACTTCAAAATAAGGCCGAACGTCGCTGGCGGGATCGGCGAAAACACCGTTCTCGACTCGAGCGTCCATCCGCCAATCGTGACCAAGCTTCACTATGAGGTAGAAGGCTGGTTCGGCGATGTGATCGTTGCGACATTCCCCTGTTTCCTCGTTACTGAAGAAACCCAGCGCGCACTGCAGAAGATGGGCTTTTCAGGTGCGACGTTCGCCGAGGCCGAGGTGACTACCTCGGAAGAGTGTCAAGAGGATCAACCCGGGCTGGAGCTACCACCTTTCGTCTGGCTGAAGGTAAACGGGAAGGCTGGCCGCGACGATTTCGGGATCGCAACACCCTTCCGTCTCGTCATTTCTAAACGCATTCTTGATTTGCTGGAGTCGTTGGGAATACCGTTTGCAGTGGTCGAACCCTACGAACAGTAACGGGATCGCGCTTTTTAATTGCGATGACAGTTCATTTGTCGGCTGCACCGATGTGACTGCAGCGAACGTTTGGGCTGAGAACTGGAAAATAGTGCACTGTCACCGCAATTCGGAAAAGGGTGTCGCCAAGCTGGAACACCCCTCATCCGGCCGCTGCGCGGCCACCTTCTCCCACAGGGGGGAGAAGGGAAGATCAGCGCCTCAATAATCGCCGTTGTAGTACCGGTCGTCGCAGGGTGCCGTGTAGATGCGGCCGCGGCGGTCCTGGTAGCGGCACATCTGTTCGCCGCGGCGCTGCGGCGTGGTGGAGCTGCCGACAACCGCGCCGAGCAGGGCGCCGGCACCGGCGCCGATGAGCGTGCTTTCGGTGTTGCCGCCGATGGCCTGGCCGACGAGGGCGCCGCCGGCGCCGCCGATCAGCGCGCCGGTCCCGGCCCGCTGCTGCCCCTCGGTCTGCGCGCAGCCTGCCAGTGCTGCAGTCATCAGCACGGCGGCTATGGCTTTGTGAAAGTTCATGTGCGGTCTCCCTTGAAGGCCTGAAATCCCTATGGCTCGTCCCGTGCGTTCGCATTGCGGCGGAACGGGGGCACGCGGCCTCACGATATAAGACATGGTTTCTCGGGCGTTGATGGGCCGAGGGCCGAAAACACCTCTTTCGAACAAGGCGCTAGCGCCGCTCCTTGTCAAAATGATTCAGCCTTCGATGGTTCGGCCCGGTGCCGGGGTTCACTCGGTCGGGCTTCCAGAATTTCACTCACCAATGGAGAAATGCCATGACCCGAGGTCTTCCCCGGACGCTTGTCCGCGCCGCCGCCCGCGAGGCCGGCCTTGCCCCGCCCAGGCCCGGCCTGAAAGCCGTCACCACAGGGCAGGGCGGATCGTATCGCACCGTCTTCACCTTCGCCGGCATGCAGGTGCCGGTCACCGATGCGCTGGCCTATGCTGCCCAAAAGATCTTCGACTTCATCGAGGGCAAGGTGCGCATCAAGGGCGGCACGGCAAGATTGCAGTTCGCTGTGCTCGGTACCCGCGCGGCGACCATCAACGACAATGCAGCGCTGAACTGGTCGCTCGGTTCGGCGGCGGCATCGAGCGCGACGCTGGCTGGAACCATGGTCAATGTGCTGGCGTCGACGGCCCGCACGCTCGACGGCGCCGGCGCCGCACTGTCCACGGCTTCGGTTGCCGACATCGCCGCCGCAGTGACGCTGGATGGCACCACGACGCCGGTCGATCTCCATCTCAACCTCGCGTTTGCAACCGGTTCCGATATCGACGCTGACGGGACGATTGCCGTGACCGGAACAATCACGCTGCTTTGGGAGAACTGGGGCGACGTCTAAGCGCTAATCTCCCCCCTCGAGGGGGAGATGTCGCCGAAGGCGACAGAGGGGGTCGGTTCGACTGGGCGCGACTCCCGGCGACGAATGAAGTTGGCGCTCCACGCGCGGCGACCCCCTCTGGCCTGCCGGCCATCTCCCCCTCGAGGGGGGAGATACCAAGCTTTGCCGTCGGGTCTTTTCTAACCTCAACAAAGGAATCTCACACATGACAGATCTGGCAGACGCCGGGTCCGTGGCGGCGCGTGCGCAGCCGGCGGGCAACCCGGCACAGTCACCGGCAGGCGCGGACAACGGGTCCGCCGCGCCTGCCGCCAAAAGTTGGTTTGACGGTCTTTCCGAAGGCAACCGCAAGCTCGCTGAAACCAAGGGCTGGACCAAGCCTGAAAGCCTCGATCGGGTTTTCACATCCTATGCGGAGCTGGAGCGGCAGCAGGGTGAGAGCCTGCGCGTTCCCGCCCCGGACGCATCGCGGGAAGACTGGGACCGGTTTCATGCCCGGCTGCCCGAGGCCATGCGTCCGGTCACCTCGTCCGAGAAGGTCGAATACATCAGGCCGGAAGGACTGCCGGAAAACTTCGCCTATTCGGACGAACTCGCCAACGCATCCAAGGCCTGGGCGGTCGAGGCGGGTGCTTCGCCGAAGACCGCGCAGGCCTATCATGACAAGTTCGTCGGCTACATGGCCGAGCAGGCCGCGCGTCAGGAAACCGCGCTCGCCCGCTCGGTCGAAGCCACCCATGACGACCTTGTCAGGGACTGGGGACCGACCGACAGCGACGGCTTTCGCCAGAAGCTGGAGGTCGCCAACCGGGCGATGAAAAAGCTCGGCCTGGTCGACGCCTACAAGGCGAAGGGCATCCTTCTGCCCAACGGGGCGCTGACCGATCCGCAGATCGCCAGGGCGTTCCAGGCGATCGGCGAGGCGATGTTCCGCGAAGACACGATCGACGGCGGTGCTGGTCGGAGCGGAGCCAATCCGTTCAAGCGCAACGCCGCCGGCGAACGCAACCTGACTGATATCTCAGCCCTCGTCAAAAGCGACCCCGCCCGCGCCCGACGGCTGGCTCGCGAGGCCGGGGAGAACCCCGACCGCTGGATGCCCAACAACCCGCGCTGACGATCGATCAGCCGCACTGAAACGCCCCTCATCCGGCCGCTTCGCGTCCACCTTCTCCTCGTCAGGGAGAAGAGGCGCGCCGACGTCGCAAGTCTCCTCTCCCCCGGAGAGGTCAGCCGAGCGAAGCAGAGGCTGGGTGAGGGGGCACCCGCCGCCAACCCAAACCTGAAGGAAGAGAAAAATGGCAGATGCCTACACCCGTATCGCGGACGCGATCGTTCCGTCCGTCTATGCGCAATATGCTTTCGAGGAACATGTGCAGTCGCTCGAGATCTACCAGGCCGGAATCCTGTTTTCCGACCCGGCCATCTCGTCAAAGCTGTCGATGGGCGGCCGCTCCGTCGACATGCCCGGCTGGAAGGACCTCGGCAACGATCCGTCCGAACCGGTCAATGACGATCCGGCTGATTCCATCGAGATGAAGAAGATCGGCTCGCGCCGCGAGGTCGCCGCCCGCAATGTCCGCGCCCAGGCGTGGGGCGTTCCGGACCTGACCTCGATCCTAGCCGGCGACGATCCGCAGAAGCTGATCGTCAAGCGGCAGACCGAGTACTGGCAGCGCGCCAACAAGCTGACCCTGCTCGGCATCCTGAAAGGCGTCGTCGCTGACAACGTCGCCAATGACGGCGGCGACCTGGTGCGCACCACCGGCGCCTCCATCGTCGACACCGACATCATCGAGGCCGCCTATCTGATGGGCGACCGCGCGGACAAGTTCAAGACGATCTGGATGCACTCCAAGCAGATGAAGGCGCTGAAGCTCGCCGACCTCATCGACTATGTGCCGTCTTCCGAGCAGGGCGGACCGCTGATCCCCTATTATATGGGTCTGCGGGCCGTGGTCGACGACGATATCCCGGTCACGGCGGGCGTCTACACCGCCTTCATGTTCAAGGACAAGGCGATCCTGTGGAACGAGCTGCCGGTCAACACCGAGGGCGGCCCGCTGGAGTTCGACCGCAAGCCGCGCCAGGGCCATGGCGGCGGCATCACCGAAATGGTCGGCCGCCGGCATTTTGTGCCGCATGTGCCCGGCACCCGCTTCCTCGACGCCTCCTCGGCCGGCGAATTCGCCACCGATGCGGAACTGGCGCTGGCTGCGAACTGGGACCGCACCGCGTCGAGCGTCAAGAACATGACGTTCATCGCGCTGAAGACGACCGAGGCCTGATAGGACCGAGGCGGGGGGCGGGGGCGATGCGCTCCCGCTTCTTTTCTAAACTTGGCGCCGACCATGTTCCGATCCTGGCGTGACAAACAGAGCCGGAATCCGTCGCCGGCACAGGATTGGCCCGCCGAATCAATGCGTGGGCAACACGCTCGTTGGCGGCCTCTCCAAAATCCGGATCCGACGAAGGCATCGGCCTCGAGCGCCATTGCCGGCCGTGCCGCAGCGGCCGGGTGATTTTCGGCCGTTCAGCCCTCAGTGCTTCGTGAGCAGGGAACAGCCATGGTACACATCATCCCCCTTTCCATTGGCCAGCGCCGGCTCGACACCGGCAACGCGCCGCAATATCCGCAGGGGTCGCCAATCGGCGGCGCCATGCACGGGCTGGGCGATCACCTTTCCGCTGTCGCCGAGCGCTACCAGCAGATGAAGGACCAGCAGGAGGCGTTCGACGCCGAATTGGCCCGCCGCCGCTTCCACGGCCAGATCGCGCAGGCGGAAGATGAGGTGACGGCCAACGCCCCGGCTGACGGCGCCGGCCTGCATGAGACCATGTACGGCCAGGTCAATGCGTACGACGGCAGGGTCGTCAAGACCGGCCTGTTCGACAGGCTGTTCGACAAGGCTTTGCCGAACATGCCTGAGAGCCAGCGCGCCGCTTTCGCCGAGCACAAGGAGACGATGCGCAGGGTTGGCTCGCTGCGCATGGCGCAGCGGCAGCTTCAGCAGCGCGAAGACTATGAACAAGCGCAGGTCGACACGGTGCTCACGACCAGCGGCATCGCCATCGGCAACGCCGATCCCGACGATCCTGTCACCTTCGAAGTAGCCCGCCAGGAAGGGCTCGACTTGATCGCCAAGATGGGGCTCGACCCCGGGATCAGACAGCAGAAGGTGAAGGACTGGTTCGGCACCGCGGCCAAGACGCGTTTCGAGGCGCTGATCGCCAAGGATCCGAAACGCGCGCTGGAGACGTTTGGTGTCAGGACCCCGGAAGAGTCTTCGGGAGACGTTCAGCCGATCACTTGGGTTCTTGCCTCGGGCAGATCAGAGGCGGCTGCCGCGAAAGGCGATCGCGTTGGCAAGCTCACGCCAGACGAGCGCGTGGCGCAGGCGTTTGGGGACATTGCTCCGGCGCCTGATACGGCGATCAAGCCCGCAACCGACCATCTCGCCGACCTGTCTCCAGATGACATTCAGCGGCTGATCAACCAGGCACACGCCGCGAATACGGCCCAATTGATCGAGGCGCGCACCAACATCGCTCTCGCTGCGCAGAACGCCCCGAACGCGATCGCCAATACGGGAAGCTATTCCGGCAAGATGCCCAGCCCCGCCGACTTCGCCGCCGTTATGGCGCCGAGGAGGGCGGCGATCGGTACCAAGACTTCAGCTTGAAGATGGATGTCGGCCGCCAAGCCTTTGGCATGCGGACGATGCCCAACCAGGCGATCCACGCAGCGCTGCGCGATGCGGAGCCTGGGCCGGTCGGCTCCAACGAAGAGGAGACACGGTATCGGGTTACGGCTGCCGCTGCGCTCAAGACCCTGGACATGAGGCGGGCGGACCCTGCTGGCTACGTCCGCGAGGTCTTCCCCAATGTCGACGCCGCGTGGAAGGCGACAACGAGCCCGGATGGCAAGTCGGAGACCGGCAATCCGGAGGCGTACAAATGGGCCATCGCCGTCTCTGTCGCAGCCCAGAGGCAACTCGGCATCGAGACCCCTCAACCTCTGCCGAAGGCCGTTGTCCAAAGCATAGCTGACACCTTCGGCGACAAAAACATGCCGCAGGCTAAGAAGGACATCATCCTGCGTGATCTTCTAGCAGCAGCGCCCGATCCGGGTGTCCGCCAGGCCTTATCTCAGCAGTTGGATCAAGCTGGCCTTTCTCGATCGGCCCAAGTCGGCCCGATCGTCACTGCTGCGACAGTGCAAGGACGGCTTCCATCAGCGCCTCCTGGCGAAGCCCGGTCTGCACTCCAACGAGCTGCGGACGACTTCGGCGATTATCTGAGCGAGGGTTTCGAGGCCCTAGGCCGAATCCCGCATGACATTGGGATAGCTCTCCAGGATCTGCACGATTCTCCTTTGGGTTTCCTTGAGCAACTGCCCGCCACCCCTGGCTCGGGGGCGGTTGCTGAAGGGCGCTTGGCATTAGAGACAGTCGGCGAAGCTGTTGCAAAAGGCTTGGCCATATCCGCGGCGGGACCGGCAAGTTTGCCAAACCGCTGGAGGAGTTTGCAACAAGTGGTTCGCGCGCCACATCGGAGCTTGCCGCTGAGGGCGCGGTGGCTCGCCAAGCCGTCGGTGCGGAGGCTCGTGCAGTAAATGCAGCAAATGAGGCCGCTTACCGCTTGGGCACAGGTGCAAAGCCCGACAAGGCCGAGCTTCTTGAAATAATAAAGTCAATCGCGAGAGACCCCTCAAAGATAAAGTACGCGGGGGCATCGTTTGGCAAGGCTCTTTCAAAAAATTACCGCAAAACGTTTCTCGACGCGAACCCGAAACTGGAGGGTGAAGTTGTGGTCCACCACGCGGCTGAGCAGCAAATCTTGAACAGATATCTCGGGCTCGTGGCCGAAGAGGAGATGCACTCGCTTCAGAATCTGCGTGGGATTCCTAAAAGCTTGGACAACCTCTTGCACAACAAAATTTTCCGATACGAATGGGACGAATTTTATGCGTCGCATCCTCAGGCCACTCGTCAGCAGGTGCTGGACTACGTGGCTTATATCGACAAAAAATACGGACATCTGTTCAACCCTCCAATAGGTGGATAATGCAGTATTTCTATATCAGACCTGATGTGGCTGGTGGGCTTGGCAGAAACACCGTTTTGGACCCCAGCGTCCATCCTCCGATTGTGACCAAGCTCCACTACGTGGTAGAGGGCTGGACCGGTGATGTGCTCGTTACGACGTTCCCGTGTTACCTCGTCACCGAAGAAACCCAGCGTGCACTGCAGAACATAGGTTTTTCGGGTGCGACGTTCGCTGAAGCCGAAGTGACGACATCCGAAGAGTTTCATGAATATCAACCTGGGCAGGAACTTCCACCTTTCGTCTGGTTGAAAGTGAATGGGAAGGCTGGCCGCGACGACTTCGGGATCGCAGCAAACTATCGCCTTGTCATCTCGGAGCGCATTCTTGATTTGCTGGAATCATTGGGAATACCGTTTGCAGTGGTCGAACCCTACGAGCAGTAACGGATTACGCTTGTTGAATGCGATAACAGTCCGTCTTTTGTCGGCTGCACCATGTGACTGCAGCGTGCACTGTCACCGTAATTCCAGAAGACACTGCATCCGAATGGCCGAGGAGGATTTTCCCTATGGGGAAAAAATGAAGTTGCTGGATATCGTTGGACGGTTGTCGGAATTTGACGAGGAGGACCCGGTCTACGCAGCGGAGCCCACAATCTACGCGGCGGAGCCTTGGACCGAGGATTCAGACGCAATGGTTTTGCCTCAGCAGGATGGGGTGTTGGTACCAGCCGAGGCAGCTAAAGAGGGCCTGGCATACTTTCTCGAAATCAACCTTGCGATCGAGATTACCGAGGCTTTGGTTGCATCCGCAGAAAGAAAAGCCAAGCGTTTCCGCTATCTGCGAACGCGTTATTTATTATGCCACCTATGATGCGTGAAGGTTAAATGTCGACTAACCCACGTTATGACGGACAGCCGCTGCTTAGACTGCTGGATGTTTATGTGCTCTGGGCGATCGGAGAACTTTCTCAAGAGTCGGAAGAGGGCTTGAAAAGAATGGCCCCCAAACTGCAATCTCTGTTTGGTGGCGATGGACGGTGGCATCACGCAATTGCCCAAGCCATGCACATGCCCGGAGGAATCCCGGCAGCAATCGGGATATGTGGGCAAGGAATCTCAAAATCGCTCGCGTCAACGGCACGACCCTCCCGCCCGAGAGATTTGCCGAGATATTCGTGGACAACAACTTCGCGGATTGGGCGTTCTGTAGCGCCAGATTTTCAGACCTTCGCTGCCCCTCAACCTCCTGCCGGGACCTTCTCCCCGTCAACGGGGATGATCAATAATCGCCATTACCTCGATAAGAAATACTGAAATCTGTTCAATCCTCCGATAGGTGAGTGATGCAATATTTTTACATAGAACCGAACGTTGCTGGTGGGCTTGGCAACCACACCGTTCTTGACACGAGTGTCCATCCGCCGATTGTGACCAAGCTTCACTACGAGGTAGAGGGCTGGTTCGGCGATGTGCTCGTTACGACGTTCCCGTGTTACCTCGCCACCGAAGAAACCCAGCGCGCTCTGCACAAGATGGGCTTTTCAGGTGCGACGTTCGCCGAAGTCGAAGTGACAACCTCCGAAGAGTTCCATGAGGACCAGCCTGGGCAGGAACTTCCGCCATTTGTCTGGTTGAAAGTGAATGGCGAGGCTGGCCGCGACGACTTCGGTATCGCAGCAGATTATCGCCTCGTCATCTCGCAACGCATTCTCGATCTGCTGGAGTCGTTGGGAATACCGTTTGCCGTGGTCGAGCCTTACGAACAGTAACGGGATTACGCTTTTGAATTGCGACGACGGCTCATTTTTGTCGGCCGCACCCATGTGACTGCAGTGAATCTTCAGACTGAGAACTGGAAATAGTGCATTGTCACCGCAATTCCTCATGGGAACGGCATCGCTCCAATCTCATCCAGGCGTCAATAATGCAGCGGGTGCTTTGAGACATGCCGAATGGTCGGCCAAGATGGCGCAATCGCTTGGGGTCAACGAAGCGAAGAAGATATCGGATGCCTATGAGATATCCCATCCGAATGACCGATATGAGCGCGCGATGGATTTGATAAATAACAATGTCGGCCGTGTGTTGGGCGAAGCTTTACCCGGGGTCGCGCCCGACGAAATCGCGCGCCTTGCCCTGGAGGCCGGACTACTTCAGACTTCACTGCCTCCGGCAATGATCTTTCACGAGAAAAGAAAATGAAGAAAGTGATGGTTCTGACGACCGCAACTATCTTGGTGGCTGCTGCAATTTTTGTTTATTGCAGCCCTCTTCTCGTCAAGCTTGAGAAGGACGGATTTGTGGGCGGAACGCTGGAAATTGCAGGCACCAAACTGGATGAAGCGGCAGGATCTGGAACGACGTACCACCTCGTTTTCGTGAATGAGGAATCCAGCGCGAGCGTTTCTTGCAGCAAGGATGGGAAAGTTACAAGCCGGGATGGATATCTATCTCCATGGCTTGGGTGGTACGTAAGTTTCCATCTTTCGAATTGCTCGATTAGTGGATTTCGTCCGATATTAAGGGTTGGAATCACGAATAACAGTGAGATGCCGGAGATCTCGCGCGTTTTGTCGATAGCATGTCCGGACTGAGACTTGGAAAATAGTGCGCTGCCGCCGTAATTCCTCGTTCTGACAATATTTCTTAGCGCCCCCTCCGTCCTGCCGGCTTTCGTCATTCGGAAAGCCAAGCAGTTGGCTTTCCGTCCGCTACGCGGACCACTCTTCAACCCCACGAAGGGAGATCGGAGGGGGCGTAGAGCACGATCTCTGAATATCGCCATCCAAACCCCCAGCCGCTTCGCAGCGGCTTTTTTCATGCCCGGAGAAAATCATGACCCGACCCACATGGACGAGGCGCTGACCCATGGCCATCACCCCGCTCGATATCGCCAACATGGCGCTGGCCGTGCTCGACGAGGCGCCGATCGACAGTCTCGATCAGGACGTCAAGGCGGCACGGCTGCTCAACTTGCATTTCGACCTCGCAAGGGAAGCAGAACTTACCAAATGTGCCTGGGTGTTCGCCATCCTGCGCGCCACGGTTGCCGGGGCGGACACCGGCAGCGATTGCGGCTTGACCTTTGCCTATGAACTGCCGGCCGACTGCCTGCGGCCGCTGCCGCTGACCCGTGATGGCGAGCCGGACGGCGTGCCGATTTCGTGGCGCCAGGAGGCGGGGCTGATCTATTCCGACCAGTCCGGCCCGCTGACCATCCGTTACGTCGCCAACCTCACCGATCCCAACGACTGGGATGCGCTGTTCACCGAGGTTCTGGTGGCGGCCCTTGCCGTCAAGGTGGCGCATCCGCTGACGCACAAGTCAGGCATGATCGATATTGCCCGCTCGGCCTATGACCGGGCGCTGGACGCGGCGCTCAACGCCAACGCCATCCAGCGCGGCAGCCGGCTCTACACCGCCTCGTGGTCCAATCAGCGCGGCGACAACAGGATTGCGCGCTGATGACGACGCTCTATCCCGTCCAGGACGTCTTCACCCGCGGCGAGATCTCGCCGCGCCTGCATGCACGCGCCTCGCTCGACTTCTATCGGGCGGCGCTGGCCAAATGCGAGAACTTCATCACCCTGCCGCATGGCGGCATCCGCAAGCGCGGCGGCACCTATTTTGCCGGCGAGGTGAAGATTTCCGCGAAGACGACGCGGCTGATCCCGTTCATCTTCTCGGCCGATCAAGCCTATGCGCTCGAATTCGGCGACCGGTACATCCGCGTCCATGCCTATGGCGCGCGCGTCGACACGGTGGAGGTCGCTTCGCCCTATCTCGAGGCGGACCTGTTCGAGCTCGCCTATGTCCAGTCGGCCGACCAGATGTGGGTCACTCACCGGGACTATCCGCCCAAGGTGCTGACGCGCAGCGCACACACGGCGTGGGCTCTGACGGATTTTGAATTCCTCGACGGTCCCTACGACCCGGTCAACGACACGGCGACGACGCTGACACCGTCCGACACCGGGCATCTGACGCCGCAGATGACCAGCAACACGACGCCTTCCGGCACCGCTTCCACCGGCAGCGGCAGCGCCTCTGCCTGGCAGATGTTCGACCGCGACAAGACGCAGGATATCCAGATCTCTGGCGGCGGTGACGGCTATATCCGGTTCCGCAATGCCGGCGGTTCACAGCGCGTGGCCGATGCCTACTGGATCACCACGTCACGGGTGGCAACGGGCAATTATGATTTCTTCACCGCCTGGGAATTGCAGGGTTCCAATGATGGCACCAACTGGGTCACCCTGGATACTCGTACGGGCGAGCTCGGCTGGGGCAATGGCGAGACGCGCTTCTACGAATTCACGAACAAATCGGCCTTTGAATATCATCAACTGGTGTTCAGCGGCGGTGGCGGCGATGATGCCGAAAGCAGCGTTTCGGCCGAGCTTGCGATCCATGTCGCCGCATTCGACCAGACGCCGTTCGACATCACCGCGTCTTCAAGCATCGGCATCAACAATGACACCGGCTTCCAGGCGACCGATGTCGGCCGCGCCATCCGCTTGTTGGGCGCCGACGGCATCTGGCGGTGGGCGAGGATCACCAGCCGCACCAGCACCACGGTGGTCAAAGTGATCCTCTACGGCCATGCGCTGCCGAACATGAACCCGATCACGCGCTGGCGGCTCGGTACGTTTGTTCCCGGAAAACATGTGGAGAGCGGCTCGCTCTATGAGGAGCGGCTGGCCTTCAGCCGCAAATTCTCGGTCTATGCCTCGGCCACCGGCGACTTCGACAATTTCGCTCTCGGCGAGAAGGACGACGATGCGCTGGAGTTCGTCCAGGCGGGCGGCGGCCAGGCCAACGACATTGTCTGGATCGCCGACAGCGACGGCGCGCTTCTGATCGGCACCTCAGGCGGCATCCGCGCCCTGTCGGGCTCGGGCATCGACGAGGCGCTGACGCCCTCCTCGTTCAAGAACCGGCGCTCGCGCACCTTTGGCTGCGCCCGCATCCGCCCGGTGGATGCCGGCCAGTCGTTCCTCTATGTCACACGCTCGCGCAAATCGATCGCCGAGCTGACGCAGACGGCGCAGAGCCGTTTTGCTTCGGACGATGTCGGCCAGGTCTCCGAGCATATTCCCAAAAAGGGTGTGGTCGAGCTCGCCTTCCAGACCGATCCCGACCCGTTGCTGTGGTTCCCGCTCGAGAATGGCGAGCTTGGCGGCTACACCCATCAGCCGAGCCAGGAGGTGCGCGGCATGCACCGGCATCGCCTGGGCGGCAACGTCAGCGGGGCGGGCTCCGATGGTTCAAATTGGGCTGATGTCGAAAGCGCTGCGGTCACCCCCGGCCAGGACGGCAATGACGATCTCTGGCTGATCGTGAAGCGCAGCATTGGCGGCGTGACCAGGCGCTACATCGAGATCAAGACCGCGCCGTTCGAATACGGCGCCATCGCGGACGCCTTCGAGGTCGATTGCGGCCTGTCCTACGCGGGTCTTGCGGTCACCACGGTGGGCGGCGCCATGCACCTTGCCGGCCAGTCCGTCGATGTGCTCGCCGACGGCAAGGTCTATCGCGGGCTGACCGTCAGCGGCGGCGGCACCGTCACGCTGCCGGGCGGTTCTACCGCCGCCAAATGGCAACTCGGCCTGCCCTACGCGGCGGGCGCCGACACGCTGGAGCTCGATGTCGGCGGCCGCGACGGCTCCATCATCGGCCGCCGCAAGAAGGTGGCGAAGGTGATCCTGTCGCTGCTGGAGACCGACACCACGGGGCTTCAAGTCCAGTCCTTGATGCGCGGCCGCTGGGAGCCGGTGCGCATGCCCTCGATCATCGCGCCGGACGGGCGGGCAACGCTGTTCACCGGCAATGTCGAGGTGCCGATCGACGACAGCTGGGAAGGGCCGGGCCGAGTGCGGATCCGCCATGTCAACCCGACGCCCTGCACGATCCGTGCGTTCACGCCGGTGTTCGACGCCGAGCCGTAGAGCGCCGGCGTTGAAGATGGTGATTTCCCCCCTTGAGGGGGAGATGTCGCCGGAGGCGACAGAGGGGGTCGGTTCGACCGGACGCCAACCTCCTCCACGTTGAAAGAGGATGCCGACGCTCCACGCGAAGCGCCAATCTCATCTGCCGCGGTAGGTCGCACCCGGTCGTGCCGACCCCCCTCTGGCCTGCCGGCCATCTCCCCCTCGAGTGGGGAGATAACAATTCACCAAAGGATCCCCGAAATGACATCTCCCCATGCCGAAATCCTCGGGATGGCGCGGACGGCTGCCGAATTCGCCGCCGTCATCGCCTTGCTCGACACCGACCTCAACGACGCGCTTCACTGCAGAACCGAACTGGCGCAAGCCGAGGACCGCGCGGTCTTCGGCGATGGCGACCTGGCCGCCGCGCGTGCCGCGCTGGACGACTGCAACGACCAGATCGGGCTGCTGGAAAAGACCATCGACGCCGCCGGCAAGCGCCGTGCGGAGGCCGCGCAAGGCGAAGCGCGGGCCGACATCGCCGCGCTTGGCGACGAGATCAAGGCCAAAGCTGCAACGCTTGGCGAGCGCTGGGGCAGCGCCCGCCGGCTGGTCGAGCTGCTGCGCCAGGAATTGTTCGAGGCCGATGCGCTCGCCCGCACCATTGCCACCGCCAACGGCCTGTTCGATGCCGCCGGCGTCGCCGAGCTGAAGATCAATCTGACCACGACCCGCCGCGCCGCCATGGCCGGCCCGCGGGCCGCTGCACCCGCCCGTCTCAGCCGGCCGGCGTTGCAGGCCGACAGGCTGCTTGTGTCGTTCCTCACCCCCGGCGGTGCGCTCGACCCGCGCCCGGCGCTCGGCGCGCCGGTGGACGGCGTCAAAAGCAAATTCATTCCCGCAAACACCTCCTTTGGCGAACGAGGCTGAACGCATGTGCACACTTGCCCTTATCGGCACCGCCCTTTCTGTTGGCGGCGCGCTGGTCGAAGGCCAGCAGTCGAAGCAGATGGCCGACTATCAGGCCAAGGCCTACGGGCAGCAAGCGCAGGCCGAGGCGCAGAGTTCCGCCTTCGAGCAGAGCCAGGAGCGCCATAAGCAGGATCTCCTGCTGGGCCAGGCGCGTGCGCAGGCCGGCGCCTCGGGCGTCGGCATATCAGGCTCGCCGGCCGAGGTGCTGGCCGCCAATGCCAGGCAGGGCCAGCTTGATCTCGACGCGATCCAGTACGGCTCGAAACTGCGCCAGAACAGTCTCAATACGCAAGCCGCGCTCTCGCGCTTCTCCGGCAAGCAGGCGGTCACGGCCTCGATCTTCAAGGCCGGCAGCAATCTCGTATCGGGTCTCTCCGGCCTCTACGACCCGACCAAGGCCGTGACCTTCGGCAAGGGCGCCTTCCCACCGCCGCCGGGCGGCTCGTCCACCGGAGGCCTCTACTGATGGCCACCATTCCGCTCCACATAGCGCAGCGCCGGCTCGATGCCGGCAATGCGGTGCCGTACCCCGGGGGATCGCCGATTGGCGGCGCCATGCAGGGTCTTGGCGACCAGTTCTCGGCTATCGCCGAGCGCTACCAGCAGATGAGGGACCAGCAAGAGGCGTTCGACGCCGAGCTGGCGCGCCGCCGGTTCAACGGCCGGATCGCGCAGGCGGAAGACGAGGTGGCCGCGAACGCGCCGGCCGACGGCAGCGGCCTGCATGAAACCATGTACGGCCAGGTCGACCCGCGCACCGGCGAGGTGGTCAAAACAGGCCTGTTCGACACGCTGTTCGATGATGCCTTGCCCAACATGCCCGAGAGTCAGCGCGCTGGTTTCGCCAGGCAGAAGGAGACGATGCGCGCGATTGGCGCGCGGCGCATGGCGCAGCGGCAGCTCCAGCAGCGCGACGACTATGAGTTGGCCGAGTGGACCAAGATCGACAACATGTCCACGGGTTCCATCGCACAGGGCGACCCGAACGACGCCGAGACATTCGAGGCGATCCGGCAGAGCGGCTTCGACCTGATCGCCAAGATCGGCAACTCGATCATTCGGCAAACAGCCGAGGCCACCTGGCGCACCAACACGGCCAAGGCGCTGGTCCAGGCAATGATTGCCCAGGATCCGAAGCGGGCGGCTGAGATGCTGGGTGCGGGGCGGGCTGGCAGCCGGATCAAAGATGATACGGCCGAGGCGGTTGGTGGCCCGCAGGCAAATACCACAAGTTCTGTGGCGCCAAGGGACGATCGCCTTGGCGAGCCGACGCCATATGAGCGAGCGGTGCAGGTTGTCCGGGACGACATCCCGCCTGAAGACAGGCCAGCGTTGGCCCAGAAAGCGCGGACCGCTGAGATCGCACGGCAGGTCGAAACACGAACCAGCATCGGCCTCGCCGAACAGAATGCGCCAAGCTCCATCAGGGAAACTGGAACCTATTCCGGCCCCGTGCAGACTCCGGAGCAGTTCATCGCTCTCTACGGCGCCACCGAAGGCGTCAGGCGCTTCCAAGCCTTCAGCCAAGCAATGGATGTCAGTCGGCAATTCTACAGCATGCGTGGCATGTCGAATGAGGCCGTTTTGGCCAGAGTCAAAGAGTCCTCGCCCAAGGCCGATAGTGCTACGCCGGAAGAGGACAGCGCGCGTCATGAAGTAATAGCCACGGCCGCCGACCTCACGCTCAAAGAGAGGCAGGGCGATCCGGGTGGCTATGTACGTAAGACGTTCGCGAATCTCGATGCGGCTTGGAACAATCTTTCGACGCCGGAAGACTATCAGGCAGCCATCATCGGCTCGATCGCCGCTCAGCAGCAACTGGGCTTCGAGAAGATTCAACCGCTGCCCAATTCCGTGGCGGGAGGCGTCGTCGACGGACTCAAAAACGGAACAAACCCGCAAGATCCCGCCCTAAACAACCTCTTTGCTGCACTGCCTACCGAAGCTGCCCAAAAGGCAATGCTAGACCACCTAATTCGGACAAGTGCAGCGCAGACAGAGAGAAGCCTAGCTGATCGAACACGTCGCGATTGGATAGTCGACCCCGAAATGCTGCTCGATCTGCGCCAAGCAGCCGAGTTGGGTCTGCGGGACTCGCATGTAGAAGTCACGAATTACATTCCTACGCCCCAAGATAAGCTTGGCTACCTTATCGCCGGCGATAGTAAGCCAAGCAGCGTGCGGCGTAATCTGGCGCGGATGCTGGTTGGCTCCGAGGGAGCCGGCGAGCAGGGCATCTCGCTGCTCGGCATTGCGCCCATGGTCGCGGCCGATAAGGCTGTTGCGTCCGCGATGTCTGGCAACGTCGGCGACACCATTCTCAATGTCTTAGGAACGCTCCCCACCGAGAAATTGGTATCCGTCGGCCTGCAACAAGCCGGCAAGATTGCGGGGCCTTTGGTTAAGGAACTCTCGCAGGTCTTGAGGCGGTCCGACGACCTAGCGGAGGGGGCCGAGGCGCTTGTTCGCAGAAGCAGCGGCAAGCTCGCTGACTCGACGGAGGACGCTCTTTCTGAAGGAGCGGATCTTTACAAAGGCGTAGACGACTTACCTATACCCGGGTCCGAACCGCTGACAGAAGAAGCAGGCGACGGCGCTAGTCGAGGGCCGACCGGTCAATTCTATAGTGTGGTGTTCGAGACAGAGATAGATTCTGCATTATATCCGAACGTTTCGCGCCCACGCCATTTCCAGGCGGCCAACGAAGCCCTGCTGGTGCTAATGGAAAGAGAGCCGGATTTCGCGAAAGCTCTGCAAGATGCGGGAATTAACCTCCAGCGGACAAAGAGGGGGCTCGTTCCCCGAAGAGCGCCCCCCGGCTACACTTGGCACCACGACACAAAAGCCGGTGTGATGCAACTTGTCCCTAGATCGCAGCATGATCCTGGGACTATCTTTCAGAAAGCATTGCACCCGAATCGTCGAGGAGGATTTTCTTTATGGGGAAAATAATCAAGTTGTTGGATATTGTTGGACGGTTGTCGGACTTTGACGAGGATGACACGATTTATGTGGCGGAGCCTTGGACTGAAGATTCCAATGCAATGGTTGCGACCGCACCCGACGATAGCACGGTGCCTCCGAAGGCGGCAGCCAAAGCGGGGCTTACATATTTCATCGAGATATTCATTGCGATTGAATTTACCGAGGCCTGGGTAGCTTCACTGAAGGAAAAGCCCAGCCTGTCGGCTATCTGCCAAAGACTCATCGAATACGCCACCAATGATGCGTGAGGGGAAACATGGCGACTAACCCACGTTACGATGGACAGCCGCTGCTTAGGCTGCTGGAGCTTTATGTGCTCTGGGCCATTGGAGAACTTTCTCAAGAGTCGGAGGATGGCTTGAAAAAGATGGCCCCCAAACTGCAATCTATCTATGGCGGCGACGGACAATGGCATGATGCAATTGCCCAAGCCATGCACATGCCCGAGGGAATGCCGGCAGCAATCCGGGATATGTGGGCAAAGAATCTCAAAATCGCCCGCGACAACAATGTAACGCTTAACCCTCAGCAATTTGCCGAGATGTTCGTGGACAATAACTTCGCAGGTTGAACGCTGTTTTCTGATTGGAATTGCGGTGCGGCTGGCGTTCTACGGCGCCCCCTCGTCCTGCCCGACATCTCCCCGGAGGGGGATTACGGTGACGATGCACTTTTATGAATTCTATCGATACGGATCGGAGTGAAATCTAGACAAAGAAAATAGTGCAAGAGCACGACTCGCCAAATGTAGGCAGCCCCGAAGCAAGAGCCTGGGCGCGAAATTATCTAAAAGATCGATAGTGCGTGCGAAAAGCGCGGCAACTGGGTTGCTGACCGAGGCGAAAAGGCTGATGCCGACCTTGTACTGCAGTTACGGTGACAGCGCACTTTTATCGGTCCCACCCATGTGACGGGGGTTAACCTCCCGACGCGCCCACGCCCCAAAATCAGACCCTTTTCACAGCCTCGCTTGCGCGGGGCTTTTTTCATGGAGCAAGCCTTATGGCCCGACCTGCAACCGCCGCCGTTCGCCTGTTGACCGGCGAGCGCGAACCCGTGCGCCTGGCAACGACGGCGAACCTGGAGACGATCGTCATCGACGGCGTCGCCTGGATCCAGGGCCTCAAAATGATTGACGGCGTCCAGACCGCGACCGGCGACCGGGTGCTGGTCAAGGGCCAGGCGGACGCCAGGCTGAACGGCATCTATACGGCGTCGGAAGGCTACTGGTACCGCGCCGCCGATGCGCGCACAGGGCGCACCATGCAGAAGGGGACGACGGTGCATGTCCAGGAGGCCATGGCTTCGGCCGCTTTCGTCTATGCCTTCCAGACAGTGAGCCCCGTGATCGGTGCCGACGACATTGTGCTGTCGTTTTACCAGTCCGACGACACCGTCGGCGATATCCAGGCAGCCGCGCAAGGCATCATCGACCAGGCCCAGGCCGCGGCGGACGTGGCGACGGGCGCCATGACGACGGTGCTCGATCCGCAATTCGCAACCAAGGCGACGGCAGAGGCATACTCACCGGCGATCGCGCCGGATTATATCAGGACTGCCGGCTATTCGCAGGTCGGCGACGGCCAAGCCCTCTACAGGAAGAATGGCACCATTTCGGCTGGCGGGGGCGGCCTGGCGATCACGCTGCAAGATGGGGCGAAAGCCGGCTTCGACATCATCAACGCACCGAGGGCAAAGGAGATCAACATTCGCGCTGCGGGCGCCGACACGGCAGCCGGCAACAACAGGACCGCGATCGTCAACGCCATTGCTGCCGCCGAGCAGGGCAGGGTGATCATCCCGGCTGGCACATTTTCGCTGGCCGGCAATATCGACATTCCGCAGGGGCTGATGGTCGAGTTTGACGACAAGGCGCTTTTACAGCGCACCGAGGAGGCCACGCACCTATTCAACCTGAAGGGCGACAACCGCATCATCGCTCCAAAGGTCAACGGCGCCTGGAATCATGTCGCGGCTCCGAACGGCTTTGGCGTTTTCAACATCAGCGGCATTTCAGGCGTCACGATCGAGCATGGCACGCTCACCGGTACGCAAGGCGATCACTACCGCATTGCCGATTCCAACTGGGTCTACATTGACGACGCCAGAGGCGACACGGCGCGCAACATCGTCACCATCAACGACGATGTTTCCGGCACAAGTCACGTGTTTGTCCGCCGCGCTCGCGTGAGTGCCTATTTGAACGGTTTCGATGCAGAGAGCGACGACGACTGGCCGGTGAGCGATATCGAGGTGGATATCGACTGGACGCAGCTTGGCGGCGTTCAGCTTGGCGCGGCCGTCGCCTTCACCCGCAGCGCTGTGCCCGTCGGATCGGTGTTGAAGTACAAACGCCTTCGCATCAGTGCCAAATCCAGGGATGGCCTTTATGGTCTGGTGCTGCGAGGGGCCAAGGATATCGAGGTGCGCAGCCTGGTGACGGAAGGCGTGCAGCAAGGCATTCGCGCCGGCACCGGCCATCATATCGAAGATCTTCGCCTGCTGTCCTTCGACATCCAGGCGACACATCAGGGCATCTATATCGAAACCCCGGCCGGGCAACAGATCTCGCGCGGCGTCAGGATTGGCGCCGGCCGCATCTTTGGGTTCACCCAGGCCAATGCCTATGGCGTCTTCAGCGCGGCGGATGAGACCATTGTGTCGGCTGACACGCTTGTCGACATGGGCGGCGCAGCCGCTTCCATCGGCGTTCGATTGAACGGCGACATGTCGCAAACCCATGCAGGCATCGCGGATGCGCGATCGTCCTATGTCGCCCTGTCGACACTATCGAGCGAACGGCAGAGGGCGACGGGTGGCCTTTTCAAGGCGACGACCGGCAGTGTCGTCAACGACGTGAAAGTCAGCGGATCCTCGCCGAACATCGAGGTGCGGGGCAACATCTACTCCGGCACGGCGACGGGCAAGCCAACCGATGACGGATCGCACATAGCGCTGATTGAAGGAAACCGGGGCGGCGATCTTTTCAAGGGCTATAAATCGACGCCGGACGCAACGCCCGTTCTTATGGTCTTCGAAGCCGGAAACAGCTTTGTTCCGATCAGGCCAGGGCAAGGCGCAAAGTTCACCGTCGATGTCGCTGCCCGCCGCACGGATGGTTCATCGTCGACCAGCGCCGGCTATGTGTTCGCCGGGGTGATCCGCAACACGGGCGGAACCCTGGCGATCGAAGGTGCGATCACCAAAACGGTGATCGGCGAATATGCAACCGACGCCGCATCGCTCGACGCGTCGGTCACCGCTGGGGCTTCCGGAATTGAGGTGACCGTTACCGGCGTCGCGGCAAAGACCTATGGCTGGAACGCCGTTGTGCGGCTTCAGGAGGTTTGATTCTGCTGAGAAGTTCGACGCCGCTGCGCCATCACAATCGCCACTGATGTCATCAGCCGGCTGATCGGCAGGCCCGAGGGATGGGCTCGCTGCATTGCAAGACCAAAATCTTTTTTCAGCCTCGCTTTTGCGGGCTTTTTTCATGGAGCAAGCCAGCATGGCCCGATCTTCAGCCGCCGCCGTTCGCCTTCTGACCGGCGAGCGCGAACCCGTTCGTCTGGCAACGACCGCCAGCATTGCGTTTTTCGGCCTTCAGACCATCGACGGGGTGGCGACGGAGGTGGGCGACCGCGTGCTGGTCAAGGACCAGGCCGACCAGACGCAAAACGGTATCTATACGGTAAGCGAAGGCCGATGGTTCCGCGCCGCCGATGCCCGCACCGGGCGCACCATGCAGAAGGGAACGACGGTGCATGTCCAGCAGGGCAACGCGAACTCCAGCAAGGTCTACGCTTTCCAGACCGATAACCCGGTGATCGGGACTGACAACATCGTGATCAGCTTCTACCTCTCCGACGACGCCGTCGGCGATCTTCAGGAGGCGGCACAGGAAATTCTCGATCTCGTAACGGGCGCTATGACGACCGTCATGGATCCTCAGTTCGCTACCAAAGCGACGGCTGAAGCATTCTCGCCGGATGTCGCGCCCGACTACATCCGCACGGCATTCTACGACGGCAACCATGTGGCAGGCAGCGGCGGCGTCTATCGCAAAAATGGCACGACGACCGGCGACCTCGTGATCACCTTGCACGATGGCGTGACGGTCGTCGGATACACGCTCTCTGACACGCCGACGGCTTCGCAGAAGGGTGCCCGGAAAAACAACTCGACTGATGATGCCGCAGCCGTGCAGACCGCGCACAATCTGGGTTCGGGCGGCGTAGAGTTTCCGTCCGGCATCTACAAGATGGTGCCCGGCTCGGTCTCGCCATTCACGCTCGGCAACACCACTGCCAATGTCTATCGCGCGGTGGCACTGACCGCCGACAATGTTACCTTCAGCGGACATGAAGCAGTGCTGCATGGCGTGAGCCGGGCAAGTGTTGTCGCTACCGACATTCAACCGGTCTTCTCGACCGACAAAAATATGACAGTCGGCGCTCGCAAGAATATCGCGTTCGACGGCGTCACCTTCGATTCCAACAATGACGGCGACGCGACGAACAGCAACCAGCGTTTCCTTTACGCCGTGGGCGTTGATGGTCTGCGGTTTATCAACACCAAGGCCGAGTCGAGTGGCGGCCGTCGCGGCTATTATACCCACATTCAGAACAGCAAGAACGTGCAGGTGAACGGCCATCGTCACCAGAAAATGACAGGCGGATTCAATGTCCGCTATGTCGACAGCTTCGTGATGACCAACTTCATTTTCGAGGACTTCTCGGAGGCGATCGATCTCGACGGCACAAGCCAGCTTGTCGTGATCCGAGGCGGGGTCTTCAAATCGGTCGCGCGCGTTAACCAGTGCATAGACATCAACGACCAGATCGATGCGTCGATCGGCGATTTCTCGGTCCACAACACCGGCAACATCGCGACCATCAACTACAAGACGACGACGCCAGATACTTTTGCAGAGTACGTGGCCGGTACTGCTGTCAGAAATTTTCAGGTCAGCAAGCGCATTATTTTGTCCAACATCAGCGGCTCGGCCATCGGCTCGACCACGGCCCCTGCCTTCTACATCGGGTGGGATTGGGCGGCTGGCGGCCATGCAGGCACGGGTCCAGTGCAGGACATCACGCTACAGAACATCACGCTTGATGATCATGGGTATTTCTGGATCCGCGAAGCCGTCAACCTGAAGCTCAAGGACATAACGTCTTATCGTGCGATCTGCGGTTTCAACCACGCCTTTACTTGCTTTTCAGGCGTAGCCAACGCCGATCAGATAGGATGGTCAGACCTTGATATCGACATCGATGGGATGCGCATCGAGGCTTCCGATAAAGGTGGCATCAGTATTCAATCCCCATCGAGCGTAAAAGTGCGTCGCCTTATCACTCGGGGCAACAACACTTCAGGATCAACCCAGGCTGACCTTGTCATCACCGCGCTACACCAGCGAGCAGGTTGCGCTACGGTCGATGAGTGCGACATTGAGGGCAGCGTGAACCTCAATGGGGACAGCACCGCAATTGCCTCGTGGGCTGCCGACACGATCTACAAGCGCAACGCCATGGTGACGAACGGGGGAAATTTCTACCGTGCGACCACCGAGGGCCGTTCGGCAAGCAGCGGGGGACCAACCGGGACGGCACTGTCCGTGACCGACGATGGCAGCGCATCCATTGCCGCGTGGGCTGCCTTTACACCTTATGCGGTTGATGCTGTGCGGAGGAATGGGAGTGCCTACTTTATCTGCATGACAGCCGGCACCTCTGCGGCGTCGGGTGGCCCGAGCGGAACCGACCAGCGGATTGCCGACGGCACGGCTGTCTGGCGTACCATTGAGGGGCTGGTAAGGTGGGAATATCTCCTCCACCCCTACTCCATCCGGTGGGGCAAAAACAACCGCGTCAGGGGCACCGTCACTTTTCAAGGGGATGCGCAGAAGCACACGTTCGGCGAGAGCATCACGGCGATCGCGGGCGACTACTCGGCGACCGGCACCGTGAACAAGTGCGTGTTCGTCGCGCGGCGTCGTTGCCTTGTCGCCCGGGCCAGCTATCAGGTGCTCGCCGACGTTGCCGCAAGCGGCTCCAACTACCGGAACCTCATCCTGCGGCGGTATCGGGCAGGCTCATCTGCGAACGCTGCGACAATCGACACGACCGCAACCGGGTTCACTGCCTTTGTGTCGCGAGATGCCGGGGTCACTGCGAGCCCGGCCGGCGCATATCTGGAGCCTGGGGACGTGTTGATCCTCAACTCCAACTCTGCCGGGTCCGGCGTCGCTCTGTCCGGGCTTGGCGTGACGGTCGACTATATCGAGTATTGATCGGCTACCGAAGCGCACTGAACAGCGGGACGATCCACAAGTAGACGAAATAGGTTGCGGTCGGGCCAAGCACGATGATCGCCAACCATACCATCTCGTTGGTCATGATCTGAAGCTCAGCTTCTTCATCGAATGGGGCGTCTTTGTCCTTGGTGCCTCTTTCGATCATGGTCCATCCTCGCCAGCAGCACGAGCGCAGACCCATACCAAGGAGCGGCCAGCCAAGCAAAGAACGTCAATAACGCTTATCGACGCGGCGCCGGGGCTGTTGCCGGGTTTTGGCAGCCGGCCGCCATGGGCATTGATTAAATTGCAAGAGTTGAGCAATGGTTGCAGCCATCGTTATACGAGAGAGTCGAATGCGGCCCGTTCGCCAGAATTGGTTCCCGGCACTGGCCTGCTTAGTGCCAGTGATGCTATTTGCGGTTTCGAGGACTGACTATGCCAACTACGTGGCATACACAGCCGATGGCGACATCGTCAGCTATTCGCGTGGTTTCTCCTATGCGACGCGAACTGGCTTTGTCCTCTATATGACATCTGTAGCGCACGAGCGCGTGTTCCTAGCAATGCACTGGCTGTATGCAAACCTGGGATTTTCGCTCTCCGACAGCATGCTGGCAAACAGCATGATGATGATCGCAGCCTATTTCTTCTACGCCTCCCGGCAGTGCAACAATGTGCTTCTTGGCGCACTAGCTACCGTGGCCTTCATCATGCTGCCATGGTTTGAACAGCTCGGGCAAAACACGCTAAGGCAAGGGTTTTCGCTGATATTCATTCTCGCCTTTTTTCGGGCGGTGAATTATCGGCAAAAACGTTGGGCCGTCCTCTTCGCGGCGCTCGCTATAGGTAGCCATTACAGCGCCGCATTGTTCGTGAGCGTGTACATCCTCACCGACTTCTTGCCGAGGTCCGGCAAGCTGTTTGTCGCGGTCGTTGTCCTGACGTTCGTCGGCTATGTCACCGATTACATCACTGTTCTATCTGGGATGATCGTCACCCCGATCCTTTTATGGACTGGGCTTTACACCCAGTACTCAACCAACGCGTTCTTGACTTATCAGGTGGGCTACAAGGCGCTGTTCTTCTACTACTCACTGTTCCAGTGTGTCGTGAGCGTCCTGCTGCTTCACAAGGCCGAAAAGCAATCGGATGCGCGCTTGGCTAAATACTGCATTGTCATGACCGTGATCTACATGGCAGCGAGCGGCCTGCCTTATTACAATCGAGTGGCGATGATGCCGATGCTGCTGCTGCCGGTGGTGGTCGTGACCCTGTGTTCCCGGATAACTTTGCCTCGCTGGGGTCTGAGATCAATGCTTGATCCCGGGAACTATCCGTTCTTGCGGCGCGTCGGGTAAAGACGATCTCGCCAACCCTTCTTCGCAGGCCGGTTCGTCGGCCATCGGCTATAGCTGTGCCGTAAGAATTGCCGGAGTTTTCGCAGCCAACCGAAGAACCGTCGCGGCTCGCTACCAAGGGACAAATAGTGCGAGCGCCATCGTCAACCTTATGTAGGCTGCGCCGCTCGGCATGGGTATGCGCCCTCAGAGGGTCGTACCTGTTCCAGACAAACCAGACAGCCTGAGAGCAATGGGACGTTCCCCGTCCCGTAAGCCGGCAGGGACGGCGGGCGCTCGGGTTGTGTCAGCCAGTTTCCGCGTTGCTGTCGCCGGGTCGAATGACTTCCCACCCGCTGTCGTAGAGAAGCAAGAGCCCGCCGTCGTGGGTTCTGATTTAGCCAGCCTTCGTCGCTGCGTTCGCACGAAACTTAGCGCTGTGCTTAGCCCACGGCGCGGCGAGTATCACTAGGTCCTTGCGTCGCTCATCATCCATCAGCCCGCTCCCCGGCGCCGACCATAGCCAAATCATTCGAAGAAGGAAAACCACCATGGACCGCAACTTCGCTCGGGCGCTTGCGCTTGTTCTCAAATCGGAAGGCGGGTGGTCGGACAATCCGGCTGACCCCGGCGGCGCCACCATGAAGGGCGTGACGCTTGCCAGCTTCCGCCGCTATGTGAAGGCCGACGCGAGGAAGGCGGATCTGCGTGCGATCAGCGACGCGCAGGTCGCCACCGTTTATCGCCGCTTCTACTGGGACGCTGTGCTCGGCGCCGAATTGCCCGATGGCGTCGACCATGCGGTGTTCGATTTCGCCGTCAACAGCGGGCCTGGCCGGGCGGCCAAATATTTGCAGGCGGCCGTCGGCGTTGCGCAGGACGGGCGGATCGGACCGGTCACCGTCGCGGCGGCCAAGGCAAAGCCGGCCGGCGTCACCATCGATGCGCTTTGCGATGCGCGGCTGGCGTTCCTCAAGCGGTTGCCGACATGGGCAACATTCGGGCGCGGCTGGTCCGATCGTGTCAGGTCGGTGCGGGTTCAGGCCCTGCTGATGTCGGCGCAGGGCCCCGCGGCACCGGTGGCCGCGCCGGCGTCGCCCAGGTTTGAGACATCGGCTGATGTGATGCCGGCGACCCAGCCCGTGCAGCCGGCATCCGGCGGCAAGACGGCTGCCGCGGCCGGCATCCTCGTTCTCATGGCCGGAGCGCTCGCGGCCTTCCGGCATCGGGTCGCCGATTTTTTCGGGAGCCTGTTTCAATGACATGGTTCAACACCAATGCGCTGCACAATCTCCTCAACACGCTGATCACCATCATCTGCGGCGGCGCGCTCGCCGGCTTCGACTGGACGCTGCTCGGGGTGGGCGACCGCACCGCGCTTCAGATCAGCGGCGCCATTGCCCTTGCCAAGATCATCATCAACGCGGTGCGTGACGGGCCGCGCGGCATGGTCGCGCCGCCGGCCAAGGAGACATGAGATGGGAACACTCGCCCTCGCGCTGCTTGGCCAGGCCTGGCCGTATCTTCTGGCAATGGGCGCCGCGCTTGCCGGTGTCTGGACGGCCTATGCCAAGGGCAAGGCCAGCCAGAAGGCCAGGCAGGATGCGGCCGACGCAGCGGCGCGCACCGAAGCCCAGAAGATCGACGATGCCGTCGCCGGCCGGGCGCCGGACGACAACAGGGGGAGACTGGCCAGATGGTCAAAATCATAGCGCTCTCGCTCCTGCTGGCCGGCTGCACCAAATCAGGCGGGTCGTTCTGCGCGGCCGGGCATCCCCTCCGCCCGACAAGGGCAGAGGCGGCGACCCTTTCCGATGCGTCGGTGGCGGCGATCCTGGCTCACAACGAAAAGGGCCAGAAACTTTGCGGCTGGAGGCCATGATGAACGATCTTTTCGACCTGCTCGGCATCAAGGGACCGGTCGTGGCGGCCGGTCTCGCCGGCGGCGTTCTGCGCGCGCTGTCGCGGCATCGCTACAAGCTGCGCGAAATGGTGGCCTCGCCGATCTGCGGCGCACTTGCGGCGGCCTACCTGACGCTGCCGGCGGTTTCCTACGCCAGGATCGCCGGCCTGCCGATGCCCGATCCCGCCGACGACACCACCACGCTGGCGGCTGCCTTCCTGATCGGCGTCTGCGCCATGTGGATTTCGGACGTGCTGTTCGAGTTTGTGGTGCGGAGATTCAAGCCGGGGGTGGAGGAGTAGCTATTGGCACCGCGTCGTCTGTTGGCTACTGCCTCGGAATTACCGAGGCAGGCAACCTGGCGCGGCGCTGCTCTCATTTCCAGAAACGACCGCTGCCCGCTTCGGCTCACGCCGGGGCGGCTTTTTTGTATTTCGATCGGCTATTGCTGAGCGGCATTCGATCTGACCGGTCTCGTCATCGCCCGTTGTCACAAGCAAGTTAATCATGTCGGTTATGCATAATGATTATTGTTAATTTTTGATTGATGCACCGAAACCAGATAAAGACTTGAGCGGATGAAGTGTTCATATATTGTTAAACAAGAGGTAGACCACAGAAGACGGAAGCCATCTCCATCATCAAACGGGAGTAGCTTTCATGAACAAGTTCACTGTTATTTTAGCCGCTGTTGCAGTTGCATCGTCCGTTGGAGCCGCCGAGGCAGGTTGTGGGTGCGGAGGTTCGGGCGGCTGGGGAGGCAATTCGGGCAGCCTGATCAATGTTTCGCCATCCATCGACCTGGCAAGATCACCGCGCTGAACGACGTGCTCAGCGGCAACAACATCCTGAGCGGCAATGTCGTCTCAGGCATTCTGAACGGCAACAAGACCAACATCGTCGGTGGCGTTCTGAGCGGGCTCGGCGTCAACCTGCTGGGCGGCAACAGCTACAGGCTGGGCAAGCGCCACTAGTTCGGCGCTGCATTCCAATCATCGAAGACAACCCAAAATAGCCCGTTCCGGTTCGCCGGGCGGGCTATTTTCGCGTGTCGGGCCGATCAAGCGAGGATGTTGACCGCGCGTGCCGCGACCAGCGCGATTGTCAGCAGCGAGATCATGGCCTCGGCCATCATCAGCAGCTTGGCGCGCTGGGAGAGTGGCAAGGTATCGGTGGGCGAAAATGCGGTCGCATTGGTGAAGGCGAGGAAGAAATAATCGACGAAGCCGGGCAGCCAGTCTCGAAGCTCACGGTCGTTCAACGTCATCTGCGCGAACAGGAAATCGGCCTGTGCGAGCTTGACGAGGCCGCAGGTCGGCGGACCGCCGCGGTCGGTGCTCCAGAACCACAAGGCAAACACGATGACGTTGGTAACCCAGATGTTGAGTGCGTCGATCAGCAGCGTCGTACCGCTGTTGCCGGCATGGCCCTCCAGCAAGGCACGCACCAGCAGGACCAGCGAACCGCAATTCATGATGCTGATGATGGCGGTCATGGTCAGGGCTGTTCTGCGGATCATGACCCGAAACTGGCCGATCGCATGCCACTCGTGGTCCTCGACCGCCTTTCGGGTAGCGGCCTGTGTCCAGGCGGTGGCCACCGACAAGGGCAGCAGCAGGGCCGCCTCCAGCGCGGGCGCCACCCAGCGCGGCCCGAATGAGAGATTGTTGATGACCAGAAGCTGCAGGCAGATGATGACGAGAACGGCCGCACGGGCCATCCAGAAATCGAGCGCACGGTAATGAATGACGGCATGGTGGTGGCGCATTTTTCAAATCCTGGATGCTTTTTTGGGGACGGGAGCCGGTCAGGCGTAGGCGACACCTGCCGCGATCACGCCCAAGGCGCCATGCCCGGCATGTTCAGGGTGCTGCGGGATGGCGTGTTCCATTGTTGTCTTGCTGGCATGTGATGACGGGAGAGGCGGCATGGTGGCGCGAAACTCTGCCTCAATCTTGGTTTTGCCATGGTCGGCCAAGTATACATTTTCGTAAGCTTCAAGTTCTGGGCTGTTCGTAAAACCGTCCGGTGTGATTTATCCACCGCATGACGCGAATCGACGAACCCATGAACGGTTGGCTGCCGGTCGGCAGTTCTGTTCCAGGCGACTGGCGGCAGTCGTCGATCTGGCCGGGTCTGATGCGCTATCCAGAAGCCGGCCTGGCGCTTTTATGCCTGACGCAGATCCTGTGCTGGACCGTGGTTCCGGCGCTTGTCGATGCCGCCCCGCCCGGCGATGTCGTCGAGAGCTTCATGTGGGGCCGCGAATGGGTGCTTTTGACCTACAAGCATCCGCAGCTCCCCGGCTGGCTGCTCGAGATCAGCCATCTTCTGACCGGATCGTTCCGCTGGCCGCAATATCTGCTCGCCCAGCTTGTCGTCTCGGCGACCTTCGTCTTCGTCTACCTGCTGGCCCGCGACATGCTCGGGAGAACCCGCGCGCTGGCCGCCGTGCTTTTGATGCCGTCATTGTATTTCTTCGGCTGGCCGACACCGCAGTTCAATCATGATTACGCGCAGATGCCCTTCTGGGCCGCAATCTGCTGGCTGCTGTGGCGTGCGGGCCGTGGCGGTGGGCCGGGCTGGTGGCTGCCGCTCGGACTGGTGTCGGGCGTCGGGCTCTATGCCAAGTTTTCCACCGGGTTGCTGTTGCTCTTCGGGGCGATCTGGCTGTTGTCGGACACACGGGCACGCAACCGGCTCGCCACGCCCTGGCCCTGGCTTGGGCTCGCGGTTTTCCTCGCCGTCGCCGCGCCGCTGGCCGTCCAGCTCTACCGCATCGATTTCCTGCCGCTGACCTATGTCGCCGGCCGCGATGAATGGGTGTTGGTCCACCGCGCCCGCCTTTACTATATCGGTGTCCAAATGGCGGGGCTCTGCGGCTTATTGCTGGTGCTGTCGATATCGGGGCTGTTGCGGCGTTCGCCCGCGCCGGAACAGCCCATCGAGAGCGGCGCGCTGGCCTATCTCGTGTGGATGGGGCTTGGTCCGGCGGTGCTTGTCATGGTGGCTTCGCTGTTCACCGGCGCCGGCGAGGCGTGGGGCGCGCCGATGTACAATCTGGTCGGCGTTGTGGCGCTCGCCTTGCTGGGTCATCGGCTCGGCGCCGTCGAACTGCGACGGCTGGCGATCTGCGCGTTCGCCTGCATCCTCGGCATGTCCGGTGCCTATGCGGGCATCCGCTGGACGAGTTGCAATTTGCGCGGGCGCATGGATGCCGTCTGCTGGCCAGCGCGGCAGATTTCGGACGAAGCCGAGGCGGTCTGGCACGCGGCGGTGCCCGGTCGGCTCGACATCGTCGGCGGCGATACCCGCATCGCGTTGCTGGCGGGCCTCAACGCCTATGACAAGCCGTCGATCTTCACCGACCTCGACATGCGGCTCGCCCCCTGGATCACCAGCCAGCGGCTGCGCGATCACGGCATGCTCCTGGTCTGGCCCGGGAGCGGCGTGCCACCTCGGCTGCTGGCGTGGCTGGGCAACATCCCCGTCAAGACCGTTCTTTTCGACTGGTCGCTCAGGGCACCACCGGTGGCGATCAGCTTTGCCGCCATTCCGCCTGGCATGAAGCTACCGGGTTTGATCGACAGGCTCGCCCAAACGAGCAACTGAAGTAGATCCACCGCGTCCGCTGGACGAAGCAGGTGACAATGCCCATTTATGGCGAGACCACTTGCTTTTACGCAATTCCAGACGGAAAACCGCTACACACTTTTCCTGGAATTGCTTTTGAGGAGACGTGACATGGCGACTTCGACCGAACGTGCAGTCCTTGCCGGCGGCTGTTTCTGGGGCATGCAGGATTTGATACGGCGCTATCCCGGCGTCATCTCCACCCGTGTCGGCTACAGCGGCGGCGACGTGCTCAACGCCACCTACCGCAACCACGGCACCCACGCAGAAGCCATCGAGATCAATTTCGATCCGGCCATCATAAGCTTTCGCACGCTGCTGGAACGCTTTTTCCAGATCCACGATCCGACGACCCGCAACCGCCAGGGCAACGATGTCGGGACGAGTTATCGCTCGGCGATCTATTACACCAGCGACGAACAGAAGCGCGTCGCCGAGGACACCATCGCCGATGTCGATGCCTCGGGCCTGTGGCCGGGCAAGGTCGTCACCGAAGTCGCACCCGTTGGTCCATTCTGGGAAGCCGAGCCCGAGCATCAGGACTATCTGGAGAAATATCCCGACGGATACACCTGCCACTTCGTCAGGCCAGGCTGGAAGCTGCCGGTTCGCGAGACGGCGGTTTCGTAGATTTGCAACTGCGATTTGCCCTGCATTGCTGCTCGACGGTGTCGTCGAGCAGATCATCGCATCCAAACCCCTTTCGGTCAGCGCGGCTTGTCGCGTCGGTGAAGCCATCGAGCTTTCACCAATGTGCGAAAGCGCCCTTCGAACACCTTCGTCAACGGCGAATGCGGATGCGGTAGGCAAACACGGTCAGGCGGTTGACAGCCTGCCGTATCGCGGTCCAACTGCGCAGGAAGAGTTGATTTCGGGAGACGGGCCGTGAAAAAAGTTTACGAAAAGCCAGTGTTTGTAAAACGCGAGCGTCTTTCGGTTGTCACTGCCTTGGCATCGCCTTCCACTCAGCCGACCTGACAAGCTCGCCCTGACCTGTCGGCCCGTTTGAGCCGCCGAAGATGAGGCCGATCGAATCGACCGATCACTCGGAGCCGATCACAGCCGTTTTTGTCCTCGATATCTCTAACTATACGGGGCCTCTGCTCGCCGGCTGGCTAGAGGCTGGAAATGCAATTGGCGCGATCATCGTGCCCGGGTTCCGGCGTCGTCCCACCGGTTTCAGCATTGGCAATTTCCGGCGAAGGCTTCAACGCAAGCTGCTGCTCAGGCGGTTTATCGGTAACACGCCTGTCAAGTTGATCGAATTTGGCCGCCCTTACGATTGGAATGCGCTTGGTCGGCAATTGTCTGACGTCCGCGCCGATGTGCTGGTCTGCTACACTTTGCCTGTCTTGATCCCTCAAGAGGTTCTTGGCCATTTTTCCAAAGGCGGGGTCAACCTCCACCCGGCGCTGCTCCCCGACTATCGAGGGCCCCACCCGATCCAGCGCTTGGCCGTGGACGGCCGGCATGCGGCTCATGGCGGCGTCACGCTCCACAAGATGTCCGCCGGTTTTGACGAGGGTGACATTCTCGGGCAGGTGCCGTTTTCCGAAGCTGACTGGACATCGAGAGAAGCCCTGGTCGACAGCACGGCAACCGCTATGCGGATTCTGGTGAGCGAGGCGGTGCCGACCTACTGCCGGGGGCTGTTGTCAGGAATGCCGCAACCGAAAGGCGATTTCGTCTGGGCGCGGCTTCAGCCCAGCCACCTGATAATCTCGCCGGCCATGTCGGTCGAGCATGTTGTACGGCTATGGCATGTGCTTGGCCTTCTGCCAGGCATCTATCTTGAAATCGGAACGCGCAAAGTCAGGCTGGGATTCCAGATCAGAAGGCTGGGGCCCTGCACAGGAAAGGCCCCGGTCAGGCGGTGGGGAACAGTGGAATTTGATCTCGCCAACGGTCGGGTCCTGTATTTTACCTACGGTAGAGTGCTCAAACGGCTGCTCAATTCGAAACACCTATTTTCGCGCCCGCCCGCCGGGAGACCCGCTCCAGAAATCCGGCTGTTCGGCAAAGCGCGTGCTGCGGACCAGAAAAACGGATGAAGTCGCTGGGCGATGCCCAGCGGCTTCATCCGTTTGCGACGTGGTTACTTGCCACAATGATTATCGTTTACCGTTGGCGCCGTCGCGTTACCATCGGCGTCCGGCTGCGCGCCTTGCGGGTTGGTCGGGCAATTCTGATCCGCGTTCGAATTCATGTCCCCTACCGTGCCAGTCGTGCTGTTGGTCGTGCCCGGGTCGACAGTGTCCGGCTCGATCGTATTCGGGGAAGCCGGCGTGTTCGGCTCAACCGTCACCGACTTGCCGCTGCCGCTTCCATTTGCGTTGTTGCTGCCGGCGCTTTGCGCCATGGCTGACGTGGCCAGACCAATGGTGAGAACCGAAGCTGCGAGGATTTTCATGAACATGGTTTGTCTCCATTTCTGTGAAGTCGTCGCTTATTTTCTACGAAAGTGATCGCGTTGCGACTGTGGGGACAACCGGTCGCGGCGGCGAAGGTTCCCGACAAAATTCCGCTCAGGCGCACCGTGACTGGCGCAATGCTTTTGGCGCAGTGCTCTGAAAAAACGGCTTTCCCTTGAACTCGAATGATGCTTTAAGGCGCACATCCACAGGGGTGCTCCGTACGGTCGGGGCTGAGACGGGGGCGGCAAGCCCACAGACCCTAGAAGCTGATCTGGGTAATACCAGCGGAGCGAGGCGGGCGATGTTTTCAGGCGCACAGATTTCCCTATACCCCATGACCGACGATTTCGTCGGTGTCATTCTTGGCGCGCTCGGTGCGCTCGATCCCTGGCGCGACAAGCTCAGGATCGAGATCGACGACATCTCGACCTTGCTGGTCGGGTCGCCCGAAGTGCTGTTTCCCGCCATGCGCGACCTCTTCGTGGCGGCGGCACGTAGCGGCAAACATTGCGTGTTGTCGGCCACCATCTCGCGCGGGTGCCCTGGCGAGCCGGATGATCCGATCTGCCGCTCCGATGCACTTGGCGGGCCTGTCGGGCCACTCGGCCCGCGCAAGGATGCGGCCATCGCGGCGGTGCGCAATGCTGCTGCCACCGGCCAGCCGGCGGCGGCGCAGTTCTCGCTCTATGTGATGGGCACCGACGACCACATGGACGAGATCTACGGCTGCATCGATTTTCTCAAGCAGTCCGGCGTCTATGAGCGTTCCAAGCATTTCTGCACGAAACTGCGCGGTGATGCCGGTGCGATCTTTTCGGCGCTGGACGAGGCCTTCTGCCGCTTCGGACCAGGCGCCGGCCACGTAACCCTCGACGTCACGGTCTCGGCCAACAGCCCGTCGGCTGTCTGAAGCTGCCGCCGCCTCCGCGCGGCCGTCAAAGGTTATCTCCCGTGGTCTCATCATCATTCGCTTCGCGCCCGATCGCGGGCCTTCTTGTCAAGGCAATGCCGGCCATGATCTCGGTCGGTTTGCTCCTAGTGGCGTGGGAGCTTTATGCCACCTATTCCGGCATCAGGCCGACGATACTGCCGGCGCCGTCGCGCGTTTTCGAGCAAGCGCTGCTCAATCGCCAGGCGCTGGCCGACAACGCCATTCCGACCATCGGCGCCACGCTGCTCGGCTTTGCCTGTTCGCTCAGCGCCGCCTTCGTGCTGTCGATGCTGGTCGACTTCTTCCAGCCGCTGCGGCGTGCGCTGTTTCCCGTCTTAATCGTCAGCCAGACCTTGCCGCTGGTGGCCATCGCGCCGCTGGTGGTGCTGTGGTTCGGCTTCGGGCTGGCGCCCAAGATCATGCTGGTGGCGCTGGTTACCTTCTTTCCGATGCTGGTTGCATTGGTCGAGGGTTATGAGTCGACCGAGGCCGAGATCGGGCAAATGCTGCGCGCCATGGGGGCAGGGCGCTGGCGCATCTTCGTGCTGGCACGGCTGCCTTCGGCGCTGCCCTATTTCTTCGCTGGCTTGAGGATCTCCATCACCTACGCCGTGGTCGGCGCGATCTTCGCCGAATATGCGGGGGCCGCGAAGGGGCTGGGCATCTACATGCTCAACGTCAAGAACAATTTCCGTCCTGACCTGGTTCTTGCCGCCGTCGGAGTGAGCGCTGCCCTGACCCTTGTCCTGTTCGGGTTGACTGTACTGCTGCAGCGCCTTGCGATGCCCTGGGAGCGGGCCGGCAAGGAAACCGCCGGGAAGGGAGCCTGGCGATGAGCCGGCTGGAACTGCGGTATGTGCGCAAGGCGTTCGGTGGGCTCGACGTGCTGGCCGATATTTCGCTTAGCGTCGGCGCTGGTGAATTCGTCTCGATCCTTGGACCCTCGGGCGCCGGCAAATCGACGCTCTTCCAGCTTCTGACCGGCGCCGAGCATGGCGAGGGCGAGATGTTGTTCGACGGCGCGCCGCTCGACGACCACGGCAGGCATTTCGCCTTCATGCCGCAGCGTGACGCGCTGATGCCGTGGCGGCGCATCCTCGACAACGCGACGCTCGGGCTCGAAGTCCAAGGCATGAGGAGACAGGCGGCGCGGGTGCGCGTTGCGCCGTTGTTTGCCGAATTCGGGCTTGCCGGCTTCGAGCGGCATTTTCCAGCGCAACTGTCCGGCGGTATGCGCCAGCGCGCGGCCTTGCTGCGCACGGTGGTGCAGCAACGCGACATGCTTTTGCTCGACGAGCCGTTCGGCGCGCTCGACGCGCTGACCCGCACGGCCATGCAGCGCTGGCTGGAACAGATGTGGCGGCATCATCGCTGGACGGCGCTCCTGATCACCCATGACGTGCGCGAAGCCGTGTTCCTGTCCGACCGCATCTATGTGCTGTCGGCGCGCCCGGCCCGCATCGTGCGTGAAATCAAGGTGCCGCTGCCGCGCCCGCGCAGCCTTGGCGGCGATGCCGCGCGCCAGGCAAGTGCGCTCGAGGCCGAGATTCTCGACATCATCCTCAACGCCACCCCATCCAAAGGACACGATCATGATTGACTTGACGCGCCGGCAGGCCTTGTTGCTGACCCTTGCCACAGGCCTTCCGCTCATTGCCGGATCGGGGCGAGCCCAAGCACAATCGGCACAAAAGGTCACCGTTGCCCTCGACTGGACGGTCAACACCAACCACATCGGACTGTTCGTCGCCCGCGACAAGGGCTTCTATCGCGAGGCCGGGCTCGAGGTCGACATCCTGCCTTACAGCGATACCGGTGCGGGCACGCTGGTTGCAAATCGCGTCGCCGATTTCGGCATCAACGGCACCATCAGCCTGTTCACCCAGAGAACCGCCGGAGCGGACCTGAAGGGCGTCTATGCGGTGGTGCAATCGGAAACCGGCCGCGTGGTCTTCAATGCGGCCCGCAGCGAGATAGTAAGCCCGAGAAACCTCGACGGCCTGACCTATGGCGGCTTCGGCAGCGCCTGGGAAAACGCCCTGATATCGACCATCATCCGCCATGATGGCGGCAAGGGCAATTTCGAGACGGTGACGCTCGGCACCTCAGCCTATGAGGCGCTGGCCAATGGTTCGGTCGATTTCACGCTCGAAGTCTCGACCTGGGAGGGTGTCGACGCCGAGCTCAAGGGCGTCAAACAACGCAGCTTCGTCTATGCCGATTACGGCGTGCCTGACGAGCACACGACACTGATCTCTTCGAGCGAAGCCTATCTCCAGGCAAACTCCAAGCCTGCGGCCGCCTTTGTCCAGGCGACGCGGCGCGGCTACCAGTTCGCGGTCGATCACCCCGAAGATGCGGCAGCCCTGCTGATCGCGGCCAACAAGGATGCGTTGACCAATCCGGCGCTGATCCACGCCTCGCTGAAGGCGCTGATCGACGGCCATTATCTGCGCAGCCAAAGCGGCGCCATCGGGACGATGGATCCAGCCAAGATGGAAGCGATCGGCGGCTATCTCTTCGCGTCCGGCATTTTGCGTGATGCCGACGGCAAGCTGGTTGCTCAACGCCCGGATTTCGGGAGCTATTTCCGCAACGACTATCTGAGCTAGTCTGGCAAAACCAAATGAAATGGGTCGCCAGTCTATTTCTGGACGACCGCGTGGAGCAGGGTCGTCTGGATGTGGCACCCTGGCTCCCCGACAGCCAGTTTAAACACCGATCTGATCTTGTTGATTAACTGCCCGGCAATGGTTGCGTGCAAAGGTCGCCTCGAGGGATCATCGGGGTGTTTGCATTGCTCATATCAAAAAGCGAGGCGCTTTCGCACGTCAGTGACGGCAGGATTTTGTCCGCAGCCCGAAAGCGCGAAATCCTGGTGGATTTGCGCGAAGGTTTCTTTCGGATCTGCGCGCTGGCCTTCGCGGGCATGTTCGTCTACCGCGGCGTATATCACCTGATGCTCGACCCGACCCGCATCAATGTGGCGCTGGTGGCAATTTCCGAGATCCTGACCTTTACCTGGCTGCTTCTGTCGCGGCGACCGCAGGTACGCGACTGGAACCCGCTGACGGTGGTTGTTTCGGTGGTCGCCAGCTTCGGTGTCGGCTTCATCGACCTGCAACCGGGCGTGGCCATCATCCCGGTCTATGCCGCTGCGCCGCTGCAAGTCCTGGCGTTGGGGTTCGTGATCTGGGGGAAGATATCGCTAGGGCGTTCTTTCGCCATTCTGCCAGGCAATCGCGGCGTGATGACCGACGGTGCCTACCGCCTGGTGCGGCACCCGATCTATGCCGGATACCTTGCCGGTCATGTCCTGTTCCTGCTGTCGGCCTTTTCCTTCTACAATCTTGCTGTCTACGCCGCGATCACCTTCTTCCAGGTTCATCGCATCCTGCGCGAAGAGGCGCTGTTAGCCGCCACGCCGGAATACCGGGACTATATGAAGCGCGCCCACTACAGGCTGTTCTACGGGATCGTCTGACAAGCGGGCCGGCGCAGAATCGTTCGGCCTGCAATCACGCTTGCACTCTCTCACTCCCGCATCCGGCCGCCGATAGACTCTGGCCACTTGCAATCATCGCGGCGGTCTTGCTGATCTTGCGAGAGGCCTATCCATGTCCAGCGCGGTGTGCGGCATGGAGCAGAGTAACGTCCGATCGCCAATGCCTTACGAATTGTTCGTGTAAAGAACAATTATTCAAACTTTAATATCATTTTGTTTCAGAAATTTTGTTGATGTACACCACGCCTCAGGTTCAGTATTCTCTCTCTGAAACTGAAATTCACCACCTCGCGTAGTTGATCTTGCAATCGGCCTCTCGCCAATTGCTTTAGCGCAACGACAACAGGAGAGTGTTATGGCTCACACCATCAAGACAGTCGCCAATATGTTGGCGGGTAGTGCGGTAATTTTAGCTCTTTCCCTGCCCGCCAATGCTGCGGGAATCGGCCTTGGCGTTGGTGCCTCGGTGGGTGGTAGCGGCGGCGTCAATGCCGGTGTCGGGGCTTCCGTTGGCGGCAGTGGCGGCATCAGTGCCGGAGTGGGCGCCTCGGTCGGCGGCAGCGGTGGTGTAAATGCCGGTGCCGGTGCCAATGTTGGCGGCTCGAGCGGTGTCAATGCTGGTCTCGGCGCTTCGGTCGGCGGCAGCAACGGCATCAATGCCGGCGCGGGCGCCAACATCGGAGGGTCTGGCGGCATTACGGCCGGCCTTGGCGCCAATGTAGGCGGGACGAGCGGCGTCGGCGTGGGTATTGGTGGCGGCATCAATCCAGGCAATCCGTCGAACCCGAGCAATCCGTCCAATCCGTCAAACCCCAGCAGGCCGAGCCTGCCGGGTGTCGTGGCCCAGATGTCGGATAGCAACGTGGCGCGAATGAAGAAGCGCTGCGTCGACGTGCTCAGCAGCGAAGGCGCCTACGACCGCGATCTACGGCAACTCTGCCTCCTGATCGCTCGTCGCTGATACTGGAGGGGCCGGGGATTGGAAGTGCCGAATCAGCCGTGAGGCTCGACCGCACTCTCCTGGCCTCCGGCCGGTAGGAAAGCCCGCCACGCTGGCGGGCTTTCTGCGTCCACAGGCGTGCCGGAATCAAATTCTGGTTGCCATCATCTGGATGGCCGCTTCTGTTGCCGGCAGACCTCTTCCGCACGCGATGCCCGCCACAATCGCGCGGAACGGTAGAGCCTTTGGAGCGCTCGTCTTTGAACATCGCTATGAGTCTTGGAACCATACCGATCATCATTGCGCTGCTTGGCGGCCTCAGCGGCCTCGGTGGCGGTCCGTTCTACGGCACCGGCTACTATGGCGGCGGCGGCCTTGGGCTCGTGCTGCTCATCGCCATCGTGCTTGTCGTGCTCGGGCGTATCTAGCCGGGTTATCGCAACTGATCGCAATCTCGTGAGCGCCCCCAATATCGGCGTGCACCGGATTGTGATGCAGGCAAGCCGGCTTGTGATCCTGCACTCTGCAAAACTTTCGTATGGTCATTGCGGTCCACACCCCCCCGTGGAAACAAGAGGAGAGGGTCCCACCCCTTGTCCTCCTCCAAGGCCCGCTCCGGTTCACCGTAGCGGGCTTTTGCTTGCTGGCGAGGGGAAACCGGCTCGCATCAAACCCTATGGGCAAGGCATCCAGAAGCTGACGCCAGTCGACTATTCCATGTCAGGTACGTCGCCGCTGACGAAGAGCGTGTTCGGCGGGCCGTATTCGCCCAGCGTCGGATCGGCCTCGCGGCTCCAGGCGATGACGCCGGCATGCTTTGCCGCTAGAGCCCTGGCGGTGCGTATGGCGCGGTCTTCGCTCTGCTGGTCGGCGGGTCCAAAGGCTGGGAACAACTCGCCATCCTCACCGCGATCGAACGCGACCACGACGATCAGCCTGGGATTTTTCTGGCCACTGGAATCGGACATCTTGCACCTTTGTCGCGGAACCTATCACATTGCGCGGGGTTGAAGGCCGCGAATCGATGAATGCCGACTTTGGGGAGTGGCATCGTGCAAGATCAGCGTTTCGATGAGCCGGTCAGGATTGCGCTCGGCCGATCGCGAAACTCGATCTTCAACGTGGAGCGGGTCGCTCAGGCTGCCGACATCCTGCTGAACCGCTGGCCGGTTGCAACCGGGCAAAAGCATATGGTTGCCCGTAAGGTCTGTCTGGCCGTGCTAGAGGGAAAGAAAGAAGTCTCGGCGGCAAGGGCGGCGTTCATCAACGCCGCTATCGAGGCGGACATTCTCGTTGAGCCGCGTGAGGTGTCGATCCCGTAGCCTGCCCGGTGAAATTGAATCAAGGATCGGCTCTATCCTCTTGGTTGATCTCGGTCTTTCACCGGCTTTTCCGGGCCATGGCAACCGGCCAGTTCGGCGCGCTCTGCGGACAATCCGAAATTCGGGGTTCATTGGGCCTGTTTCCGGCATCTGTTGACACGGCATTTCTATCCAGATATTGAACAGGACTATACAGGTTCACTGAACAGGTACCTATATGAAGCGGCGCGCGGTTCAACTGTCTCCCGGTACGGGCAAACCCGAGCAGATCGCCACCGTTCTCGAACATGAAATCCGCTCCGGTGTTCTCGGCTTCGGCGACCGCCTGCAAAGCGAGAATGAACTTGTCCAGCGCTTCTCCGTCAGTCGCAATACGGTCCGCAAGGGCCTCGAAGAACTGTCCAGCCGCGGGCTGATCACGACCAGGGTTGGTATTGGCTCGTTCGTCACCTTCGACGGCAAGCCGGTCGATGACTCCATCGGTTGGTCGCGCGCGCTGGCCGATGCCGGCGCCAATGCCGAGACGCGGACGCTGCGGCTGGAGGTCATCGAAGACCCCGATCTGGCTGCGCTGCTTGGTATCGAAAGCCCGTTCTTCATTGCCGTTGACCGGGTGCGCACCAACGCCAGCGACGGCCATGCGATCTCCATCGAGCGCAGCCGGCTGCCATTGTCCTCCGAGCTTGAGGACGTACCGTTGCGCGGACTGCGCGAGGGCTCGCTGCACCAGACGCTGCGCGCCGCCGGCCTCATTCCCGACCATGGCGAGGAATGGGTCGAGATCGAGATGCTCAATGCCGAGGATGCGGCCATCCTCGGTTGCCCACAAGGCACGCCCTTCCTGCGCGGCCGCCGGCTGACGCGTGCGGCTGACGATCGGCCGATCGAGTATGTCACCAGCCTGCTCAACCCGGCACATTTTGCGCTGCATATGAGGTTCTGAGCGATGTCGGATGCAACCAGCAAGGCCATCGATCGCGCCATGGGCGCGCTTGTCGGCGGAGCGCTGGGAGATGCGCTCGGCATGCCGACGCAGCTTTTGTCGCCGGTTCGCATTGCCGAACTCCACGGCCATGTCGAGGATTTCATCGAGCCTTTCGCCGATCATCCGGTGTCGAAGGGACTGGCTGCCGGCACCATCACCGACGACACCGAACAGGCGCTGCTGCTCGGCCGCATCCTGGTCGAATCCGGCGACCGTTTCGACCACGCGCGCTGGGTCAATGCGCTGCTCGACTGGGAGCGCGAGGTCAAGGCGCGCGGCAGCTATGATCTCTTGGGGCCGTCGACCAAACGGGCCATCGACGCCATCAACAATGGCGTACCGGCCGAGGAAGCGGGACGCAGCGGCGACACCAATGGCGCGGCCATGCGCATCGGGCCTGTCGGCATCATGATGCCGCTCGAACCATTGGAGGCGTTCGTCGCCAAGGTGGCGGAGACCTGCCGGGCGACGCACAACACCTCGATCGCAATCGCTTCCGCTGCTGCCGTTGCCGCTGCCGTCAGCCGCGGCATCGCCGGCGGTGGCTGGCGCGATGCTTCCGCCAGCGCCGTCGCGGCGGCGAGGCGAGGGGCGACGCTTGGTCATTGGGTCACCGGCGGCGACATCGCCGCGCGTATCGTCTGGGCGCAGGACATCGTGCGCGGCAAGGCGATCAGGGATGCCATTCGGCTGATCACCGATCTGGTGGGTACCGGCGTCGCCAGCCAGGAATCCGTCCCGGCGGCCTTCGCCGTGCTGGAAGTCGCCCGTGGCGACCCATGGCAAGCAGCTATCATCAGCGCCAATATCGGCGGCGACACCGATACGATCGGCGCCATCGCCGCCGGCATGGCCGGCGCCTGCAGCGGTTTTTCCCGATTGCCGCAACAGCATATCGCCCGGCTTGTCGGCCTCGACATGTCAGAGGTTCGCGCGCTTGCCGCCGACCTCGTGGCAGCAAGGGTGGCGAAAATCGGTTCCGGCAAGGACGCGGCGGAATGAGCGGCCGTCTCGTCCATGTCGGCAGTGCCGTGGTCGACTATGTCTACCGCATCGACGCCCTGCCGGCGCCCGGCATGGAAAAGACGGCGTCGAGCTTCGCCCAGGTCGCCGGCGGCGGCTTCAACATGATGGTCGCGGCCAGCCGCACCGGCATGCAGGTGGTGTTCGGCGGCCAACTCGGCAGCGGACCCAATGGCGATTTCCTGCGTGCCGCTTTCGCCGCCGAGGGCATCGCGACGCTGACGCCGCCATCGCCATTGACGGACAGCGGCAACTGCGTCGCCATGATTTCGAGCGACGCCGAACGCACCTTCGTGTCGTGGCCAGGGGCGGAGAGCGTGCTCAGCCGCGACCTGATGGCGCCGGTCGCGGTGGCGCCGGGAGACTGGGTGTTCACCTCCGGCTACACGCTAAGCTATCCCAAGAGCCGCGATGCGCTCACCGATTGGATCGAGGCACTTCCGGCAGATATTCCCTTCGTCTTCGATCCGACGCCGGTCATCTCGGACATTCCGCGTCCCATCCTGTCGCGGGTGCTTGCCCGCACCACATGGCTGAGCTGTAACACGACGGAAGCCGCCGAGATTGCCGGCCCAGGCGATGTCGAGGGACTCGCGGCACGACTTCTCGCCGACCACTGCCCCAAGGCTGCTGGCGTGATCATTCGCGCTGGCGCGAAGGGTTGCCATATCAGGCTGGCCGACGGCACAGCGCAGACCATTGCCGGCTTCAACGTCAGCGCCATCGACACCAATGGCGCCGGCGACACCCATATCGGCGGTTTCTTCAGCGCGCTGGCGCACGGCATCCCGCCCTTCGAGGCAGCGCGCTATGCCAATGCTGCAGCGGCCATTTCGGTCACCCGCCATGGCGGCTCGTCGGCGCCGACGAACCGCGAAATCCAGACATTCCTGAGCCATGCCGCCGACCCATCGGGAGCAGGCCGGACACAGAAGGCCAATGCATAACAGCTGGAAAGCCTGACAAGCCCGGGAAGCGGGCAAACCCACAGAGAGGAACCAACCATGCGCATGCCTGACTTGACTGCTCTGCTGACGGCGACCGCCGTCTTTACCTCCGCACTCACGTTCGCCGCCAAGGCCGACGAAGTGCATGTGCTCAACTGGAAGGGCTACGGCGCCGACGAGCCGTGGGCCGTCGAGGCTTTCGAAAAGGCGACCGGCAACAAGGTCGTCAACGATTTCTTCAATTCCGAACAGGAAATGCTGACCAAGATCCGGACCAATCCCGGCCTCTACGACGTCGTCATGATCAACGCCGCCTTCAACGACCAGGCGATGGACGGCAAGCTGATCCAGCCGATCGACGTTTCCAAGCTGCCGAACTACGCCGACATCAGCAAGGACAAGGCGGGATCGCCGATGCTCGTCCACGACGGCAAGGTCTATGGCGTGCCGTGGGTATGGGGCCTGACGGCGCTCGCCATCAACGAAAAATCCTTCGACAAGCCGCCGACGAGCATCGCCGAGATGTGGGATGCCGCGCACAAGGGCCGTGTCGTCATTCGCGACGACGCCGTTGAAGCGGTGCAGTTCGGCGCCATCGCCACTGGCCAGAACATCAACGACATCAAGGATATGGATGCGGTCAAGACGAAGCTGACCTCGCTGATGCCGCAGATCAAGACCTTCTGGAGCTCGGAGAACGACTGGAACCAGATGGTCGCCTCCAACCAGATCGACATCGGCACCTACTGGAGCGGCTCGGCCGATCGCGCCAAGACGCATTTCAAGCTGCCGGTCTCGCTGGTCGTGCCGCAGGAAGGCGCCGTCGCCTGGCTCGACGCGTTTTCCATTCCGGTCGGCGCCAAGAACGTCGCCGGCGCCGAGGCCTTCATCAACTACATGATCGACCCGAAATTCTACGTCGAATGGGTCACCAAGGTCGGTGCTCCCGTCTCCGCCAACACCAAGGCGGTGGAAGCGCTGCCCGAGGATGCCTTCAACCGCAAGGTCATGGGTGATCCCGAAGTGGCCAAGCGCATCCAGTTCCAGGCGCCGATCACCGACGCCCAGCGCGAAGCCTATCTCGCGCTCTGGCAGCAGCTTAAGGTCGACGTGAAGTAAGATCACAGCCAGGCCAGCCGGCGGTTCGCGTCGGCTGGTTCTTCCAATACTGGGAGGAGGGTACCATGGCAGCTGCGACAGCGTCGCGAAGCGGGCTGAGATCGGCATTGCCGCTGCTGGCGCCAGCCTATCTCTGGCTGACGGTGGCGATCTTCCTGCCGCTATCCGCTATGGTCTTCTTCTCGTTCATGACCGAGCTGCCGCTGTCGGGAAAGCCGTGGGCGTTCACGCTTGGCAACTATGCCGCCTTCTTCTCGCAAAGCCTCTATCTGACGCTGCTGCTGGCCTCGCTGCGGCTTGGCCTCGAAGTGACGCTGTGGTGCGTCGTCATCGGCTATCCCGCGGCTTACGTGCTCGCCAAGGTGCTGAAGGGGCGCAGCCGCGAGGCGATCTTCCTGCTCGTCATCCTGCCGTTCTGGTCGAACGGGCTGGTGCGCATCTTTTCCTGGGCGATGGTTTTGCGCGAGGGCGGCATTCTCGACACCGCGCTCAACGCGGTGCTGCCGTTCAAGATCAACATCGACCTGATGTATTCCTATCCAGCCGTCATCATCGGGCTGGTGCACTCCTATGTGCCCTACATGGTGCTGACCTGTTATCTGACGCTGCAGGCGATCGACGACTCGCTGATCGAGGCCGGGCGCTCGCTTGGCGCATCGCGGTTGCAGGTGCTGAAGCGGGTGATCATCCCGCTGTCGATGCCCGGATTGGTCGCGGGTGCGGCGCTGATCTTCGTGCCGGTCGTCGGCTCGTTCATGGAACCGCGCATCCTCGGCGGCCGCACCGGCACCTTCTACGGCACGGTCATCGAGGACCAGTTCGTCGCCGTGTTCAACTGGCCGCTCGGTGCAGCGCTCTCCTTCATCCTGCTGGCGGTGGTGCTGGTCATCCTGGCGGTGGCGTCGCCGGTGCTGCGGAGGGCCGCGTGATGGTGACGACCCGCATCCTCGAATGGCTCGGCCGTCTCTACATCTTTATGCTGCTCGCCTTTCTTTATCTGCCGATCATCATCATGGCGCTGATGTCGTTCAATGTCTCGCCCTTCTACCAACTGCCGTTCGAATGGACGACCGAATGGTACGCCTCGCTGTGGCAGAACGACCAGCTGATCGCGGCCACCTGGAACAGCGTCGAGATCGCGGTCATCACCACGATCATCTGCGTGGTGCTCGGCTCGGCTGCATCATTGGCGCTCTATCGCTACGAATTTCGCGGCAAGAAGTTCCTGCAGGCGATGCTGTTTCCGCCGATCGCCATACCGTGGCTGATCACCGGCACGGCGATGCTGATTTTCTTCTTCGGTGTCGGCATCGGCCGCGGCCTGCATGCGATCCTGCTCGGCCATGTCGCGCTGGCGCTGCCCTATGTCATCGTCGTCGTCTCGGCCCGGCTGCAGACCTTCGCGCCGGAGCTGGAAGAGGCGGCGCGCTCGCTCGGCGCCAACCAGTGGCAGGTGACGAGGCGCGTTACGCTGCCCTGGATCATGCCCGGCGTCATCGCCGGCGGGCTGTTTGCGTTTGCCGTTTCGTTCGATCAGTTCGTCGTGTCCTATTTCCTGGCGACGCCGGGCCAGACGACGCTGCCGGTCGAAATCTACGCCGCGATCCGCAAGGGTTTTACGCCCGAGATCAACGCGGTCTCGACCATCATCATTGTCGTGTCGATGGCGCTGATGCTGCTGACAGCGCGGTTCTTCAAATTCGGCGGAGAGAAATAATGGCCGGCGTGCAGGTATCTGATGTCTCGCGCAGTTTCGGCGCGCACAAGGCACTGGACGATGTCTCTATCGATTTCGCCGATGGCGGCTTCTATGCGCTGCTCGGGCCATCGGGCAGCGGCAAGACCACGCTGCTCAGGCAGATCGCGGGGTTCGATTTTCCCGATTCCGGCCGCATCACCATCGGCGGCGAAAGCGTTGAGCGGGTGCCGGTCGAAAAGCGGCGCATCGGCATGGTGTTTCAGAACTATGCGCTGTTTCCCAATATGAGCGTCGCCGACAATGTCGCCTTCGGCCTGTCGGTGCGCGGCGAGGCCAGGGCGATCATCGCTACCGAGGTGCAGCGCGCGCTCGATCTGGTGCAACTCGGCAAGCTCGGTGGGCGGCGGCCGCATCAGCTGTCGGGCGGCCAGCGCCAGCGCGTGGCGCTCGCCCGCGCCATCGTCACCAAGCCGCGCGTGCTGCTGCTCGACGAGCCGCTCGGCGCGCTCGACAAGGCGCTGCGCGTCGATATGCAGATCGAGCTCAAGCGCATCCAGCGCGAGATCGGCATCACCACCATTTTCGTTACCCATGACCAGGAAGAAGCGCTGACGATGAGCGACCGCATCGGCATATTGCGCGACGGCAGGCTGGTGCAGGAAGGACCACCGGAGGAGATCTACGACCGGCCGAAGAGCGAATTCGCCGCCACCTTCCTCGGCGACGCCAACATTTTTCGCGGCGATACGACGGGCGATGGCATCCGGCTGCCGGACGGCACGGCGATTGCCGCCGGCGCGGGTGCTCGCCTTGCTGCTGGTGCCAAGGCGAGTTGTGCGGTGCGGCCCGAACGCATCCGTATTGCTATTGATGGCGGGGCTTCGGATGGCAACGCCAACATGCTCAAGGGGGAGGTCTCCAAGCGCATTTTCGCCGGCAACAACAGCACATACTTCGTCGACCGTGCCGGCCAGACGCTGAAGGTGATCGTGCAGAACACCGGTGCCGACAGACTGGCGGAGGGCCAGGAGGTGGTGCTGCGCTGGTCGCCTGAGAGTACGGTGCTGATTGCGCCGGGGTAGTCGACGCGGTTCGATAGATGGGGCTGTTGGCGTTCCTTCGCACCCCCCTCTGCCCTGCCGGACATCTCCCCCGCAAGGGGGGAGATCGGCTGCTTCAGCGCCGATGCTCTTCCCGAAGCGTTGGGAATTTGCGAAGGCGGATATGAGGGCCAATCTCCCCCCTTGCGGGGGAGATGCCCGGCAGGGCAGAGGGGGGTGCTGTCCCGCCACAAGATCAAGTAAGGTCCGGAGCACACCCATGACGCTTGAACTGACCGCGCGCGACCGATCCATGCTCGACGGCGAGCAGGGCCCGTCCGCCGCCGCTGCCATGAAAATCCTCGTCGCATTTTCCAATGCGGTTGGGGCGCGCCGTCTGCTCGACATCACTGGCGCCCATATCGATGGCTGTCTCTACCACGGCAAGGCAGGGCTCGATTTCGTCGAGCGGCTGGTCGAAGGCGGTGGCCGGGTCCAGGTGCCGACGACATTGAATGTCGGCTCATTCGACCTCATCCATCCCGGCATGGTGAAGATGCCGGCAGCGGAAGAGGTGCCGGCGCGGCGACTGATGAAGGCGCATCTGGAGCTCGGCTGCCAGGCGACCTTCACTTGCGCACCTTACCAGACGCGGTTCAGGCCGGAGTTCGGCGAGCAGATCGCCTGGGGCGAATCCAACGCCATCGTCTTTGCCAATTCGGTGATCGGCGCGCGCACCAACCGCTATGGCGATTTCATCGATCTGTGCTGCGCCATGACCGGCCGCGCGCCGGCCTGGGGCCTGCATCTGAGCGAGAGCCGGCGCGGTCGGATTTTGTTTGAGCTGGATGTTCCGGACGGCGAGCCGAGCGACAGCCTGTTCGTCGGCGTCGGGCTATTCATCGGGCAGGCGAGTGGCGATCGGATTCCGGTAATTGCTGGCCTGCCGCAACCGCGTGACGAGGACCAGCTAAAGGCGCTGGGCGCGGCGGCTGCAACGACGGGTGCTGTGGCGCTGTTCCATGCGGTCGGCATGACGCCGGAAGCGATGACGCTCGATGAGGCGTTCCAGGGTCATGCGCCTGACGAGACGATCCGCATCACCCGCGCCGATATCAACCATGCGCTGGCCAGCTTATCGAGCGTACGGGATGGCGCGCCGGTGGCGGCCGTGTCGCTCGGCACGCCGCATTTTTCGTATGAGGAGTGGATGCGACTGTTGCCGTTGCTGCGCGAGGCAGCACCCGGAAGGCGCATCCCGATCTACGTCAACACGGGCCGTGCGACCTTGGCGCGACTGCAGGAGGAGGGCGCGCTGGCGGGGATGGAGGCGTTTGGTCTGGTCCCGGTCGCCGACACCTGCACCTATGTCACATCGATCCTGGAACGCCTCGACGGCGTCGTGATGACCAATTCCGGCAAATGGGCGCATTATGCACCGGGCAATATCGGCGTGTCCGTCGCCTTTGCCGAGATGGAGGATTGCATCCGCTCCGCTGCCGTCGGGCATGTCGTGCGGAGCGCCTCATGACGCGACCGGTGGCACGAACCGGCACCTTCCAGTTGGCCGGCGAAGCCAAGGGCCAGGCGCTGGTGTTCTCGCAACCCCTCAGCTTCTGGGGCGGTATCGATGCCGAGACCGGCGACATCACAGACCATTCGCATCCCGGCCTCGGCCAAAATGTCGCCGGCAGGATTTTGGTCATGCCGAGCGGGCGCGGCTCATCGTCTTCATCCTCGGTGCTGGCCGAGGCGATCCGCAGAGGCACGGCGCCGGCCGGTCTTCTTCTGGAGCGGCCGGACCCGATCCTGGCGGTGGGCGCCATCGTTGCCGAGTTTCTTTATGACATCCGCATGCCGCTGGTGGTGTGCGATATTTCGAACCTTGTCTCCGGTGATCAAATTGATATCGGCATCGGCAAAGACGGCGGGCCGATCATCAGAGTTCACCCCGCCATCAATCCGGCAGAGCCACGCCGCCAATAGGCAGCCGCCAGCGTTTGATCGCGACCAAGTCCCATAGTGTCGCGCCAATATTCGCGCACGATCTTGGCGGCAGCGGCTTCCGCCGCGAACCAGCCGAAGGCCGAACCGTCCTGCGGCCACGCCACCGAGCGGACAGCCTCGGCCAGCAATCTGTCCTCGCCCGCCGCCACGCCATCCCGTGTCAGCCAATGCACTTCGATGCGGGTGGGGTAGGCGATCTTCTGCCGTTCACCGTCATTGGCGATCTCGACGAAGGCAACGCCTTTTGTCTCGGCCGGCAGCGTCTCCAGCAGCCGCGCCAGCGCCGGCAGGCCGGTTTCATCGGCGCCCAAGACATACCATTCTGCCTGCCGCACCGGACGGCCGACCGGTCCCATGATGCCGACCTTCATGCCGGGCGCTGCCTGCATGGCCCAGGTGGAGCCGACGCTCTCGCCGGTATGAATCAGGAAGTCGACATCGATGATGCCCTTTTCCACGTCGAGCGCGCGGATGGTGTAGACGCGCGCCACCGGGCGCCGGTCGTCGGCGGGCCAGGCCGGGAGGCCATTGCCGCCCAGCACCGGCCAGAGCGGATCGGGGACATCCCTCGTCGGAAACAGCATGCGGATATGCATGCCGCCGAACTTGGCGAAGCGCGAGAGGTTCTCGCCGGCCAGGCGGATGCGGCGCATATGCGGGGTGAGGTCGCGAACATCCGTCACCACCATCTCGCGGAACTGAGCGAGGCTGGTTTCGCCTGAGAGATCGCCGGTCCAGACGATCTCGGGATTTTCCTCCTTGGCGTAGACCTGTACGGCCGTGGCCAGCAGGTCCTTGATACGGGCCAGCCCGTCGCGGTCGGCGGCATTGGCCCGCATCACCAGCCGTTCCATGTCGAAAGAGGCGCCACCGAAGGCAAAGCGGAAATCGATGCGCTGTCCCTGATGCGAAGCATCGGCCTCGAAGCTCTGCAGTCTGTCGCTGATGCTGTCCATGTAATCGGGCAGATGTCGCAGGTTGAGCTGTGCCTCACAGGCCAGTTCACGCACCGATGCTTGGCTCATTGTCAGCCTCCGATCCTGCCGGTGAGCGCCACCTTGAAGGTGCGGCCCTTGCCCTGTTCGGTTGCCGCCGAGGTCGACCATGCGCTTTGCGGGTCGGTGTAGGCGGTGTTGAAGATGTTATCGACGCCGAAATCGAGCTTGAGGTTGTCATTGACGCGCCAGTTGGCGAAGACATTGACCAGATCGAAACCGTCATCGACGACCGGCACGGCGTTGGGATTGGTGCGGCTGGTGCGGGTGATCTTGCCGACGCTGAGATATTGCGCGCCGACGGTGAGCTGGTCCTCCAGCATGCGGAAGCCGATCGTGGCCGAGAAGCGGTCGAGCGGCGTGTTGTTCAGCGCCTGGCCGGAATAGACGCCGCTGACGACCTTGGCGTCGATCAACGCGCCGGCAAGGTTCACAAAACCCCAGTTGTAGTCATAAACCATCTCGGCCTCGATGCCCTTCAGCCGGGCGTCGCCGATGTTGATCGCGGTGCGCGGCAGGACGGTCAGGTCGACGTCGATGTAATCCTCGACGGCAGTGTGGAAGACGTTGAGCTTGGCGCGCAACCGGTCGCCCGCCGTCAGAACATCGTCATATTTCACGTTGATGCCGGCCTCCCAGTTCTTCGCCGTCTCGGGCTGCAGCAGAAGATTGGGCCGGTATGTATCGCCGCCGCCATGCGCGCCGCCGCCGCGGAAGACATCCTGCAGGCCCGGCGCCCGATAGCCTTCGGAATAGGTGCCATGGAGCTGGAAGCCATCGAATGGCGTGACGCCGACGGTGAGGCGCGGCGACCAACGATCGCCGGAGATCGAGGCTTCCTGCGGCGACGGGATGCGCGTTTCGCCATCGAGCTGGTAGCCGTCATACCGCATCGCAGTGATGACCTGCAGCCAGTCCTCGTAATCGCCCTGCCACTGCAGGAAGCCGCCATAGCCCTGCTGTTCGCCAGCGCCGAAATGCGCCGCTTCCGAGGAGGCCTCGAGATAGTAGTAATCGAGTCCGTAGGTCAGCGTATGTGCTAGTCCCCAGGCGTCGAAACGTGAGGAGTTCTTCACGTTGAAGCCGGATGTGGCGACATCGTAAAAACGGAAATTGCCGATCCCTGAGGCAGGCGCGACCTGCGTCTGCTCGGCGCGGGTGCGGTTGTGGTAGGCATTGGCGCTGAAGTCGATCAGCTCGTCGTCGTCTGGCTTCCAGGTGTAGGCGGCGGTGTAGGTCTGGTTGGTGGTGTTGGTGTCGTAGCGGCTCAGCGTCGGCGAGGTCGAGCCGCTGGATCCGGTGATCTGGTCGTTGTAGCGCTGCAGGATGGCGCCGAGCTTCAGCTCGTGGCCATCGGCCGGCCGCAGCGTCGTCTTCAGATAGCCGCTGGTCACCCGCTCGCCGGTCCACGGCACGGTGTCGCCATTGCCGTCGGTGTAGCTGTCGCGGTCGCGATAGATGAGGTTGCCGATGATGTCGGCATCGTCGCTGAAGCGGTAGGCACCGGTGGTGCTGGTGGTGAAGCCGTCGCCATTGTCCTCGTAGCCGAGCTTCTCGCTCAGCGCCCAGCGCTCGTCCTTCTTGAGGAAATCGCCGGCATCCTTGGTCTCGAAGGAGACGACGCCGCCGATGCCGCCCGAACCATAGGCATTCGACACCGGGCCGCGAATGACCGTGGCTTCCTTGATCAGGTCGGGTTCGACGTAGAACGAGCCAGAGCCGTGGCCGACGCGCCAATAGTCCTGACGGGCGCCGTCGAGGGTGACGACGACGCGGCCATATTGCTCCAGGCCGCGGATGTTGATGGCGGTTGCAGGATCGTCGCCATTCATCGAGGCAGCGACGCCGGGTGTGGTGCGGAAGATGTCGGCGGCTGTGTCAGGCTGAATGCGGTCGAGTTCGTCCTGATCGACGGCGCTGATGGCGGCCATCGATTCGATCACCGCCGTTTTGATCATCGTCGCCGAGATGGTGATCACGTCGAGCATCGTCGCCGGCTGGTTCTGCGCGACACTGGCCGACGCCAGGCGGCCGGTCTTGGCGGCGGCCTTTTTCTCCTGGTCCTGTTCCTGCGCGCTGGCAAGAGGCACGGCGCAGAGGCCGAGCACGAAGGCGAGCGCGGTGCTCGCCATCAAGGTCGTGTTTGTTGTCGTTGTCATGGTCACGCAGCCCCAAGCAAAAGCAAAACTGCTGGCGGTGGCTGAAGGGCCTTGGCTGGCATGATCGAGAATCCCTCGACCAGGCGGGCCGGGGCAGAGGTCACATATTAAAACATGATGACATAAGTCAACTTTAAATTTATAGCCGACCATCATCGAGAAGCATTTGGCACGGAGCAGCGGGCATGGTTGGCAGTGTGGGCGGGGGCAAGGGAATGTGCTGGATGCAATCAGGCAGGATCGCGGCGGTGCTGCTTCTGGCGCTGTCGGTGCTGGCGCCTTCCTGTGGTTTCCAGGCGCTGGCCGCCGAGGGCGTTGTCGACGCGCTGGGGCGAACCGTCGTGCCGGGCGCGGCGACCCGAATCGTGACGCTCGGTTCCGACGTCACCGAGATCGTCCACGCGCTGGGCGCCGGCGGGCGAATCGTCGCTATCGATCGCGGCAGCAAATATCCGCCGGAAGTCACGCAAAAACCCAATGTCGGCTACCGCCGCCAGCTTTCGGTCGAGGGGCTGGCCAGCCTGCGCCCCGACCTGATCCTGGCCGCCGAAGACAGCGGGCCTCCTGAAGCGGTCGAGGTGCTGAAGTCGCTGGCAATCCCGATCGTCTTCGTCCGGCAGGACAACAGCCCGCAAGGCATCGACCGCAAGATCACCCTGATCGCCGCCAGCCTTGGGCTCGAGGACAAGGGCAAGGCGGTTTCCGCCGAGGTGCTCACGGCCTTTCAGGCTGCCGCGGATCTGGCGTCGCAAATCCCGCCGGAGCGGCGCAAGAAGGTGGTGTTCTTCCATGGCCTGGTACGTCTGAGCGCTGCCGGCGCGGGTACTTCTGCCGACGCCATCATCCGCTATGCCGGCGGCCTCAACCCGATGGAAATCGTGCAGGGCTACAAGGCGGCGTCGGATGAAAAACTGATCGAGATGGCGCCCGATGTCATCCTGATGATGAGCGACGGCAAGGGCGGGCCGACGCCCGAGCAGGTGTTCGGCAACCGCGCGCTGGCGGCAACGCCGGCGGCGGCCAACAAGGCGCTGGTCGTGCTTGACGGCGCCTACATGATCGGCTTCGGCCCGCGCACATCAGATGCGATCCGCGACCTGGCGAAGGCGCTCTATCCCGAAGGGGAATGACGCCGTAAAATCGGAAGGCGGTTCGGCTGGGCAGTACCAATTTCGTCGCCGAACCCGTTGCGCTTGATAAATCCTGTCCGTCTGGATTTCTCCGGATCGGCTTCCGCCCGAACAAACTTGGCGGCTCAGCCTGAAACATTGGCACGATATTCTAAGCCGCGCGGTTGACCGCGAATGCGCTCTCCAGCCTATAATTTACTAAATTCATAGACTAACTGCGAACGTTCGGAGCGCTCGCATCTTGGGCTGTGAAAAATGGTTGCACATGGAGCGCATCGATGCCGAAGACAGAGTCCAATCCGATTGACCTCGGCACCAGGGCCACCGACTTCCTGCTGCCCGACGCGCAAGGCGTGCTGCACCGCCTCGCCGATTTCGACGCCAAGCCGGCCCTGCTCGTCGCCTTCATTTCCAACCGTTGCCCGTTCGTCGTGCTGATCCGCGAGCAGCTTGCCGCTTTCGCCAGGGATTATGCGGGCAAGGGGCTGCAAGTGGTGGCGATCAACGCCAACGACCACGAAGCGCATCCGGAAGAAACGCTTGCCCGTATCGGCGACGAGGCCGAAAAATTCGGCTATTCCTTCCCCTATCTCAAGGATGCGTCGCAGCAGACGGCGAAAGCCTATGGCGCGGCCTGCACGCCCGACTTCTTCCTGTTCGGCACTGACCGGCGGCTCGCCTATCACGGCCAGTTCGACGAGGCGCGGCCGGGCAACGGCAAGCCGGTGACGGGTGCCGATCTGCGAGCGGCGGTCGACACGGTGTTGGAGGGCGGCAGGCCCATTGCCAGCCAAGTGCCGTCGATCGGCTGCAACATCAAATGGAGTGCCGGCAACGAGCCGGTCTGGTCTTCCAGCGCGGCGCGCGCGGCCTAGCGCCGGCCTCGACGCATTCGCCAGGTGTCCATGCCCAAGCCGCAAAAATCCGCTTCCGACAGCTTGCTGCTCCAGGCAGAAGTGCTGGTGCTGGGCGGTGGTCCGTCGGCAGCCTGGGCAGCAGTCGCTGCGGCCGAGGGCGGCGCCAAGGTGGTGCTGGCCGACAAGGGCTATCTCGGCACCAGCGGCGCCACTGCGCCGTCCAACACCGGCACCTGGTGCGTACCTCCGGGCGACAACAGGCACGCCGTGGTCGAACGACGCTGGCAGCGCACCGGCGAACTCGCCGACCCGCGCTGGATGCTGCGCTGCGTCGACACCGCCTACCGCAACCTGCTCAGGCTGTCCGAATGGGGCTATCCCTTTCCGAGCGAGGATAACGGACGGCTCTACATCGCCAATCTGCGCGGCCCGGACTACATGCGCTTCATGCGCCGCCGGGTGCTTTTGGCCGGCGTCACCGTGCTCGACCATCATCCGGCGCTCGAACTTCTGTCCGACGGCGATGCCATTGTCGGCGCCGCTGGTGTTGCGAGACAGATCGGCCAGGACTGGCGCGTCGACGCCAACGCCGTGGTGCTGGCGACCGGCGGCTGCGCCTTTCGCGAACGCATCCTCGGCGCCACCGGGCTGACTGGCGACGGCTATCTGATGGCGGCCGAAGCCGGCGCCAGCCTGTCGGGCATGGAGTTCACCGGCAAATACACGCTGGCGCCCTATGGCTCATCGCTGAACAAGGGCCTGCCGTTCCGCTGGGCCTCGTTCCATCGCGAAGATGGCTCGCCGATCGTCGGACCGACCGGCGAGCCATTGCGTAACGGCATCGGCGACCGCGAGGAGGAAGTGGCGCGCGCGCTGATCGACGGCCCGGTCTATGCGCGGCTCGATCAGGCCGAGCCGGCGCTGCAAGGCTGGCTGCGCCAGGGCCAGCCGAATTGCTTCGTGCCCTACGACCGCGCCGGCATCGATCCGTTCAGCGAGCTGTTCCGCATCACCTTGCGCGCCGAAGGCACGGTGCGCGGCACCGGCGGCATCGACATCGTCTCCGACGATTGCGCCACCGGCGTGCCCGGCCTCTACGTCGCCGGCGATGCCGCCAGCCGCGAGATCATGACCGGGGCCGTGTCGGGCGGCGGCGCCGTCAATTCATCCTGGGCGCTGGCCAGCGGCTGGTGGGCCGGCAAGGGCGCCTCGACCCATGCCAAGCGCCGCACCGGCAAGGCCTTCCGCAGCGCGGTGCAATCGCTCGGCCAGGCTGGATTGCGTCCTGCATCTTCGCCGCGTGCCGACACCTCGGCAGGCGAAGTCATCGAGGCGGTGCGCAACGAGGTGACGCCGCTCGACAAGAATTTCTTCCGCACCGGCGAGGGCCTGGAGAAAAGCGGCGAGCGGCTGGAGAGTGTCTGGCGCGACGTGCGCGACCATCTGCAAGGCGAGGGGCTGGATCGGGTCCGTACCCGCGAGGCGGCATCGATCGCCGCTGCCGGGCGCTGGTCCGTGGCCGCAGCGCTGCACCGCACCGAGAGCCGCGGCATGCACCGCCGCACCGATCTGCCGGGCAAGAGCCCGGCCTTCGCGCACCGGCTGGTCATCACCGGTGTGGATGAGTTCCGCATCGCAGGTGCGCCTGAGCGGCTGGCGGAGCTGGCGTCATGATCGAGATCGTCTCGGCCACGCGCTGCGTCGAATGCGACATCTGCGTCAAGGTGTGCCCGGCCAACGTCTTCGACGCGACCGACAATGGCGTGCCGGTGATCGCTCGCCAGGAGGACTGCCAGACCTGCTTTCTCTGCGAGATCTATTGCCCGACCGACGCGCTTTATGTGGCCGAGTTCGCCGAAGGGCCGACCGGCATCACGGAAGCTCAGGCCGACGCCCGACGGCTGTTCGGCTCCTATGCCCGCGCGCTTGGCTGGAAGCGCGGCAAGGCGGGCGGCTCGGAATTCGACCCGACGCACCGCATCCGCGTGGCGCAGTGAACCGATCGGAGACAGATATGGACCGCCCGAACATGGACCGGATCGTCGTCAGCGACATCAGCAAGACGTTCCAGCTCAAGCCGGGGCAGTTCGTCACCGTGGATGGCGAGGCGACCGACCGCGTCACCGTGCTCGACGGCGTTGATCTCTCGATCCGCAAAGGCGAGTTCATCACGCTGGTTGGCCCGAGCGGCTCGGGCAAGTCGGTGCTGCTCGACATTATCGGCGGGCTGACGCAGGCGACCGGTGGCGACGTCCAGCTCGACGGCAGGCGCATCACCAGGCCAGATCCCAAGACCGGCTATGTCTTCCAGCAATATGCGCTGTTTCCCTGGCGTACGGCGCTCGCCAACATCGAATATGCGCTGGAGGTGCGCGGCGTGGCCAAGGGCGAGCGCACGGCGACGGCCCGCCATCTGTTGGCACTGTTCGGCCTTGCTGGTTTCGAGGACCGTTTTCCCAACCAGCTGTCCGGCGGCATGCAGCAGCGTGTGGCAATCGCGCGTGCGCTGGCCAGCAACCCGGAAGTGCTGCTGATGGATGAGCCGTTCGCGGCGCTCGACCAGCAGACGCGTGAACTGCTGCAAGGCGAGCTGCTGCGGATCTGGGGCAAGATCAACACGACTGTCATTTTCGTCACCCACTCGATCGACGAGGCGATCTTCCTCGCCGATCGCGTGGTGGTGATGACGGCGCGGCCGGGCGCGGTGAAGGAGATCATCGATATCGACCTGCCACGGCCGCGCGACGGCGACATCCGCGCCAGCGCCGAATTCAACGCCTATCGCGCCCGCGTCTGGGACGTGCTGCGCGACGAGGTCAACAAGGCGCAGAAGGACTGGACCCTGTCGCCAGCCTTCAGTCACTGAGGAACTGGACCCATGGCCTATCTGACCGAGAAGTTTGGCTCCGCTGGAGCGCTCCACCTGTTTGCCGGCGCTGGCGAAACGGTCGCTGCCGCCAGGGTCCCCGCCATCAAGGCCAGCGCCAAGAACCGGAGCAAGAAAGCGAGCCACGGCATGTTCCTCTATGGCTTGCCGCTGCTCGGCCTGTTCTTCCTGCTGTGGGAGATCGCGCCCCGGCTCGGCTGGCTGAACCGGATCTTCTTTCCGCCGCTGAGCGAGGTGCTGGTCGCCTGGTGGGCGCTGCTCGCCTCGGGCGTGCTGATCGAGCATATCGGCATAAGCCTGCAGCGCGCTGCCATTGGCTTCGGACTCGGCGTGGTGGTGGCCATCCCGCTCGGTCTGTTGATGGGGCGCTATTCGCTGTTTGAGAAGGTTTCCGACCTTTTGGTGCAGACGCTGCGCAACACTTCGCAATTCGCGCTGCTGCCGGTGTTCATCCTATTGCTCGGCATCGGTGAGGAATCGAAGGTGGCGATCACCTTCTACTCCTCGGTTTTCTTTCTCCTCGTCAACACGATCAGCGGCGTCAAGTCGGTGGATCCGCTGCTGATCAAGGCGGCGCGCTCGATGGGCACGTCCGACTTCGATCTGTTCCGGAAAGTCATCCTGCCGGCCAGCATTCCCTCGATCGTCGCCGGCGCGCGCCTGGCGGTGAAATCCTCGCTGTTCGCGGTCATCGGCGCCGAGATGCTGGCGGCCAAATCCGGCCTCGGTTTTCTCATCCAGAACTCGCAGCTGATGATGGAAACGGCCGACATGTATGCCGGCATCCTGACCCTCACCGTCATCGGCCTGACCGTCAACTATCTGCTCGTCTGGTTCGAACGCTGGGCAACGGCCTGGAAAGGCCAGTCCGAGACCTCGCTCATCTGAGCCGCCCGTTCATTCCAATCAGGAAGGATTTTTCTCATGCCCAACATTCCATTCGACGCACTTCGCCGGCTGTTGCTGAAGAGCGCCATTGCCGTTGTCATCGGCCTTGGCGGCATGCCTGCCTTCGCGCAGGACAAGCCTGAAATTATCCGCATCGGCAGCACGGCGCCGGGGCATCTCAAATTCATCCTCGCCCACAAGGACGGCTGGTGGGAGAAGGAGTTCGCCAAGGACGGCATCAAGGTCGAACTGGTGACTTTCAATGGCGGTTCGGAGGCGACGACGGCGTTGGCCACCGGCGCGATCGAATTCACCTATACCGGCAACAATCCAGCGCTGCGCGTTGCGGCGTCCGGCGCCGACGTCAAGCTGATCGGCCTGTCGAGCTATGTGAAGGCTGGCGGTTCCTACATCGTCGTCAAGACCGACTCGCCGCTGAAGACGCTGCAGGATCTCAAGGGTAAGAAGGTCGCCTATTTGACCGGCACGGTGCGGCATTCGAATTTCAGCAAGGCGCTGAACAGCGTCGGCCTGACCACCAATGATGTCGAAGGTCTGAACCTGCCTTTCGAGGCATCCGGCCCGGCGCTGCTGCGCGGCGATATCGACGCCATTGTCGAGACTGATTCGACGGCGGCCAAGCTGGTCGACACCGGCGAGGTGCGCGTCCTGTTCGACACCAGCACCCATCCGGAATGGAACGTGCCCAACGTCATCTCGGTCAACGGCGCCTTCGCGGCGAAATATCCCGATCTGGTCAAGCGGCTGCTGAAGGTCGATATCGAGATTTCGCGCTGGGCCGACGCCCATCCGGACCAGACGATTAAGACCTTTGTCGAGGCGACCAAGTCGTCGGAAAAATCCGTCCGCAAGACCTATGCCGACGGGGTGTTCCATCAGGATCCGAAACTCACGGACGACGCGATCGCCGCCTTGCAGGGCGAGGAGAAATTCATGGCCAGCGCCGGGCTCCTGAAGGGCTCGATCGACTATGGCAAATGGGTCGACAAGAGCTTTGTCGATGGCGCCGCGGCTGAAGTCGCTGCCGTCCAATAGGCCCGGAAAGATCGAGCTGGCGGCGCTTTGCGGCGCCGCCTCGTACAGGTCAAATCTCCGGAATGTTTTCCTTGAAAATCACCTGCAGCCTTGGCTGGTGCAGTTCATAGGGCAGTCCCCGGACCGCATGGATCAGGGTGTTGAGCGTTTCGCGGGCCTCGACGCGCGGGTTCTGGTCGATGACCGCGTCGAGCGTGCCGTCGAGCAGAAGGTCCTTGGTGCCGTCCGTCACTTCGTGGCCGAGGAAGACCATGGATTGCGCGCGGCCGCGCTCCTTGAGCGCGCGGGCGATGCCGGTGTTGCCGGCGCCGACATTGTAGATCGCGGCAAGGTCGGGGTGCCGCTCCAGCAGGGCCGATGCCTCCGAATAGGCCTTCTCGCGGTCGTCGAGCATTTCGCGCATCTCGACGATCTGCAGACTGGGCGATTCCTCCGTCAGGATATGGCGGAACCCCATCTCGCGTTCTTCGTGGCCGCGATAAGACAGCGAGCCGGCGAACAGCGCCACCTTGCCCGGACGCCCCGATCCCATGAAGCGGTTGAGCAGATAGCCGGCCAGCCGCCCGGCGGCGCGGTTGTCGATGCCGATATAGGCGACCCTGGGCACATGCAGGATGTCGGAGGCGATGGTCACCACCTTGATGTCGCTGGCCGACAGGGAGCGGATCGCTTCGCGCACCGTCGGATGGTCGAGGGCGATGACGCCGACGCCTTGCGTCTGTCCGCGCAAGTCCTGCAGCAGGCGGGCGAGCCGGTCAGGATTGAAGCCCTCGATGGTGGCGATATGGACATCGAGGTCGGGCCGCGCCAGAGCCTGTGCCTCGATCTGGCGGTGCAGCATCTTGATGAAGGAATTGGTGCCGGCCGGCAGGGCGAAGTCGAGCCGGATGACCTCGCCGGGCGAGGGTCGTGGCGGCGCGCCGTTCGGGCCTTCGGCGATGTAGCCGAGGCGCTGCGCCATTTCGAGCACGATTTCCCGTGTGCGCGCCCGTACGCCTGGTCGGTTGTTGAGCACGCGGTCGACGGTGGCGGCCGAGACGCCGGCCTCCCGGGCTATGTCAGTCAGGGTGGAACGCACCGTCTTTCATCTCCTGCATGCGTCAGATCGGCTGGTGACGGCTTCCCCGCCATCGGCGATTCTGATGGGAAATGATGTATCCGCCCTTGGCCGATGTGCAAGCCGCCGGGCTAAATCAAATCGTCCGGCAGGGCTGCGCAGGGCCGGGAAGGGTCGGGTACCCTCAAATTGAGGCATCCGGCTTGACGGATGGATCCCGTTTTTGTGCATTTCCTTGCCCCATTGCAACGTTATGATGTGTTTTGATTATTTATGATGTTGACAGCCTTGCCGGGCTGCAGTCAATATCCCTCATAAGGGTCGTGGAGGAAACGTGGCCCTGAGGGAGGAGTTTCAATGTCTGACTTGATCCGCATCTCGCGGCGCCGGCTGCTGGCATCCGGAGGAAAGGCGGCCGTGATCATGGCTGCCGCTGGTATCGCACCCCAGTTCATTCGTCCCGGACGTGCCTATGCGGCCGACGCGCTGGCGCCCGGCATGATCGGCGGCCCGACGGGCTTCGAAGGGGCCGAGCGCTACCAGTATGGCGCCGATACGCCGGAAGGCCGCGCCATCGAAGCGGCCAAGGCGCTGAAGGGCGCCGGCAAGGCGCCGGCCAAGATCGTGCTCGGCCTGTCCGACGGCTCGATCGGCCAGCTCACGCAGCCGTTCCCGGCCGGTGCGCCGTCTATCAAGGAGCTGTGGGAAAAGGAAACCGGCATCGCGATCGAAATCGTCGGTCTGCCGAACGGCCAGGAATTCACCAAGACGATGCAGGACATCTCCACCAAGGGTGGGGCCTACGACATCTACTCGACCGAATGGAACCGTCTTGGCGACCTCGCCGAAACCGGCGGCATCGCCAAGCTCGACGACTTTGTCGCGCAGCATAAGCCTGAGTGGGACGATCCCGTCAGCGGCTATGTCAACGGCGCCAAGGGCGTGTCGCTGCTCAACAAATACCGCGGCTCGAACTATGGCGTGTCGCTGGACGGCGACTTCCAGACCTGGGTCTACCGCACCGACCTGTTCGGCGACGAAGCCGAGAAGAAGGCCTTCAAGGACAAATACGGCTACGATCTGGCGCCGCCGAAGACCTGGAAGCAGCATGGCGACATAGCCGCCTTCTTCCAGCGACCGGACAAGGGCCTGTTCGGCTCGACCGACCTGCGCAACCAGGGCTGGGGCTACACGAACTGGTACCAGCGCTATGTCTCGATGGCTTCGCCCAACCAGTTCCTGTTTGGCGATGACGGCAAGCCGATGATCAATTCCGAGCAAGGCATTGCCGCCACCAACGAATATGTCGCTTCGCTCGCGCATCATTCGCCGGATGCGATCTCCTGGGGTTGGCCGGAGCAATACGGCAACTTCGCCAAGGGTGGTGCGGCGATGACCTGCGCCTTCTCCAACTTGCCGAAATTCCTCGACAATGCCGGCAACAAGGATTCAGCCGTCACCGGCAAGATCGGCTCGATGCTGCCGCCCGGCCGCGAGATCGGCGGCAAGCTGATCAGCCGTTCCGTGTTGTGGTTCTCGCTGACCGGCATGGTCTCGTCGCAGTCGAAAAACCAGGAGGTCGCCTATCTCATGCTGCAATGGCTGGGCTCGGCCCGTATCTACGCATGGATGAGCGCCAACCCCGGCGGTTATCTGGACCCGTTCCGGCTTTCGGACTTCTCCGATCCGCTGGTGCGCCAGACCTATCATGCCTACCACATGGACGTCGTGCGCGAGACGGTCGCCCGCACCGTGCCGACCATCAACTATCCCGGCGCGACAGCCTTCCACAATGCGCTCGACGAGAACCTGATGGCGGCGCTGACCAAGGCCAAGACATCGGAGCAGGCGATGGCCGATACCGAGGCAGAGTGGAAAAAGATCGCACGGCGCACCGGCGAGGACAAACTGCTCGAAGCCATCAAGACCAACAAGGAGGCCTGGCCGACAGTTCTCGATCCAATCGTCTGATCCTTCTCCCTGGATCATATCGAAGGAGGGGAGGAGCTTGCTTCTCCCCTCCGCCCACAACGCCACCAGCAAAGCCGCCAGATGAAGCGTTCCGTTCCTTTCCTGATATTCCGCTATGCCGCGATCTTCGCGGCCATGGCGGTGACGCTGGTGCCGATCCTGTGGATGGTATCGATGGCCTTCAAGCCGATCGCCGAATGGTCGGCGACCGGCGCCGACCTGACCTGGTGGCCGAAGAACCCGACGCTCAGCAATTTCCGTTTCGTCTTCGGCGAGTCGACCAACAATTTGATCGTCGCGCTCGACCGTAACGCGCTGAAGCCGATCCTCGCATCGCTGCTGTCGGCGGTTTTCGGCACGGTGATCGCCATGTCGGCGGGCACTGCCGCGGCTTATGGGCTGTCGCGTTTCGGCTCCGGCCAGAACCTGCCGCTGGCGCTGATTCAGCTCCGGATCTTTCCGCCGATGGCGGTCATGATCCCGGTGATGATCATGTGGGCTTTCCTCAACTTCACCGATAGCTGGTGGGGCCTGGCGCTGATCTACGGCATCGTCACCTTGCCGTTCGCCTTCTGGCTGATGAAGACCTTCTTCGACGACATGCCGCGCGAGATCGAGGAGGCGGCGCTTGTCGAAGGCTGTTCGCGGCTGCGCGTCTTCACGCGCATCACGCTGCCGATGATGCGCGCGCCGCTCGCCAGTGCGGCGCTCTTCGTCTTCATCCTCAACTGGTCGGACTATTTGATCGCGCTGCTTCTGACGACGCGCGAATGGGTGACCATCCCGGTCTACATGGCCTCTCTGTCCTCCTCGATGACCGGGCAGCTCTATGGCGCCAAGGCGGCGCTTGGCCTGATCGCGGCCGTGCCGCCGGTCATCATGGGCATCGCCATCCAACGCCATCTGGTGCGCGGGTTGACGTTCGGGGCGCTCAAGCAATGAGCGCGGTGACTGTCATGACTTCCAAGGATGAGATGAAAGCCGTCGGAGCAAAGCCGGTTTCGCGCGATGAGGGCGCAAGGCTGGGTTTCCGGCTGACATTGCCTGCGCAGATCCTCGTGCTGTTCATCTCGGCCTTCCCGCTGTTGATGCAGCTCTACATCAGCGTCACCGACTGGTCGCCCCTGTCGGGCACCGGCTGGTGGAACGCCTGGTCGATGTGGAACAGCTTTGCCAACTACACCGATCTCGCCGTCGACGCGCGCTTCTGGAGCGCGCTGAAGCGTACGGCCATCGTCATGATCGTCTGCGTGCCGGCGGAGTTCCTGCTCGGGCTGGCGCTGGCGACGCTGTTTGCCGACGATTTCCCGGGCAAGCGCGTCTTCTATTCGATCCTGCTGATGCCGATGATGGTGGTGCCTGCGGTGGCCGGCTACATGTTCTTCATGCTGTTCCAGTCGGGCGGCCCGGTGAACGACATCTTGTCGTCGCTGACCGGTTCGCCTGTCACCATCGCCTGGCTGTCGGACCCGACGCTGGCGCTGATCGCGGTGATGGTCGCCGACATCTGGCAATGGACGCCGCTGATGTTCCTCATCCTGCTCGCCGGCCTGGTCGGCGTGCCGGAGGACCAGATCAAGGCGGCGACGCTGCTCGGCGCCAATCCCTGGCAGCGCTTCGTCACCATCGTGCTGCCGAAGATGAAGACTATCATCATCATCGCGCTGGCGATCCGGGTGATCGAGAACTTCAAGATCTTCGACACGCTCTACATCATGACCGGCGGCGGTCCAGGCGTCGCCACCGAAACCATCTCGGTCTACATCTACAAGCTCACCACGCAGGACCTGATCTGGGGCTATGTGGCGGCGATCGCGCTGGCCATTTTGGTCGTGCTGTCGATCGTCGCGGTGTTCGCCATGAAGCGCATGGCGCGGGCACGCGAGGTGGCGGCATGAGCGCCATTCACCTGCAAAACCTGATCAAGAAATTCGGCGACTTCACCGCGCTGAAAACGATGGATTTGGCAATTGCCGATGGCGAGTTCATGGCGCTGCTCGGCCCGTCGGGCTGCGGCAAGTCGACGACGATGAACATGATCGCCGGCATGGAAGAGCCGACCGGCGGCAAGATCCTGTTCGGCGAGCGCGACATGGCCGGCGTACCGATGGGCCGGCGCGGCGTCGGCTTCGTGTTCCAGAACTACGCCATCTTCACGCATATGACGGTGCGCCAGAACCTTGCCTATGGACCAAAAATGCGAGGGGCTGCCAAAGCCGAGATCGATCGCCGTGTCGGCGCCATCGCCGAGATGCTGCAACTGACGCCGCTGCTCGACCGCAAGGCCGACAGGCTGTCGGTCAACATATTGCAGCGGGTGGCGATCGGCCGCTCGGCGATCATGGAGCCGGCGATCTTCCTGCTCGACGAGCCGCTGTCCAATGTCGACGCGGCTTTCCGGGCCGTCATGCGCACCGAACTGAAGCAGCTGCAGCGGCAGTTCCGCCAGACCATGGTCTACGTCACCCACGACCAACTCGAGGCGATGACCATGGCCGACCGCATCGCGGTCATGGATCATGGCGTGCTGCAGCAGGTCGGCACGCCGCTTGAGGTCTACAACGATCCAGCCAATGTCTTCGTCGCCCGCTTTATCGGTGCACCGGGCATGAACCTGCTCAAGGGCAGGCTGGCGGAGAGCGATCGCGGACTGGTCGTCGATCTCGGGCCGTTGGGCGTCACGCCGCCGCTGCCGGGCGAACTCGCGGCGGCCATGCGCGGTGCCCGCGGCGAGGTGCTTTACGGATTCCGGCCGGAACAGGCGACGTTGGTGCAGAATGGGCAGGGCCTCGCAATGCCGGTGACCTTTGTCGAACGGATCGGTGCGCGCACCATCGTTCATCTCGGCCAGGGCGAGGCGGCTGTGAAAACGGTGTTCGACAATGATGTCGGACTGGCTATCGGCGACACCGCTGTCATCGCCCCCACTACGTCGTCGGTGCGCGTCTTTGACGCCGCTGCCGGCCTTGCGATGAAGGCAGGTTGAGATGGCCGATATCGTCTTCCGCAACGTGACCAAACGCTACGGCAACACACTTGCCGTCGACGACGCCTCGTTCACCGTCAACGACAATGAGTTCTTCTGCTTCTTCGGACCGCCGCTGTCGGGCAAGTCGACCATCCTGCGCCTGGTGCTTGGGCTGGAGACACCTGACTTCGGAGAAATCCTGATCGGAGGCAGGCCGGTCAACGCGATGTCACCGGCCGAGCGCAACGTGGCGATGGTGTTCCAGAACCTGGCGCTGTTTCCGCATATGAGCGCGCTCGGAAATGTCCGCTTCCCCCTGGTCGAACGCCGGGTGGCCGAGGTCGAGATCAAGCGGCGGGTCACGGACGTCGCGGCGAAGCTGCATATCGGCCATATCCTGCACAAGCCGCCGGGACAGCTTTCGGGCGGGGAGCGGCAGCGCGTGGCGATCGCGCGGGCTCTGGTGCGCGATCCCAATGCCTATCTGATGGACGATCCGATCTCGGCGCTAGACGCCAGGCTGCGCGAGGAAACGCGCGTCGAGCTGAAGCGCATCCAGCGCGAACTCGGCAAGACGCTGATCTATGTCACGCATGACCAGGAAGAGGCGATGTCGGTCGCCGACCGCATCGCTATCCTGGAGGACGGCAAGGTCAGGCAGATCGGCACGCCGGCAGAGATCTACGACCGCCCGGCCAGCACCTATGTGGCAAGGCTGCTTGGCTCGCCGATGATGAACATTCTCAGATCGGCGCGCGGCGAGGGCGGTGTCGAAGCGGCTGAAGGCACGATCCGCATCGAAGACAAGACAGCGCCCGCCGACGCCGTGGAGATCGGCCTGAGGCCGGAAGACATCAAGGTCAGACCGTGGGCGGATGGGGGCCCGGGCCGCCCGGCGCGAGTGTTCGAGGTCGAGCCGCTTGGCGGCTACACCGTGGTGACGCTCGCTGCCGGGCAGGCGCGGCTGAAGGCATTGCTGCGCGGCCAGCCCGACATTCGGCCGGATGCCATGGTGGCGATATCCTGCGAGCCGGCCAGAGTGCATTATTTCGAACAGAGCGGCGGGGCGTTGGCACGATGACGGCCGCCGCAAGGAAAGACTTTCGGGAGGAAGAGATGGCAAACAAGGGCTTCGAGCCGGACGTGAAGGTCCGCACGAAGGAATACAGGATCGGCTGCGTCGGCGCCGGCATGATCATGGCCGAGTGCCATCTCGCCGCCTACAAGGAAGCTGGATTCCCGGTGGTGGCGATCGCCTCGCGCACCAGGGCCAGCGCCGAGAAGGTGGCGACGCGCTGGAGCATCCCCACGGTCCACGACACGCCTGAAAAACTGATCGAGGACGAGAATGTCGAGATCATCGATCTTGCTTTCCCGCCCGACCTGCAGCCGGCGCTGATCCGTCACGCGCTGAAGCAGAAGCACATCAAGGCAATCCTGGCGCAGAAGCCGTTGGCCTTGTCGGTCGATGAAGCGGTCAAGCTGCGTGACGAGGCGGCCAAGGCCGGCAAGATCCTCTCGGTCAATCAGAACATGCGCTACGACCAGTCGATGCGCGTCTTGAAGCAGATCATCGACAGCGGCGCGCTGGGCGACATCGTCTTCGCCCAGATCGACATGCACGCCATCCCCCACTGGCAGAGCTTCCTCGAGGATTACGACCGGCTGACGCTGGCCAATATGAGCGTGCATCATCTCGACGTTCTGCGCTTCCTGTTCGGCGATCCAGATGAAATCACCACGCTGACGCGGAAGGATCCGCGCACGACATTCGACCATTCCGACGGCATCACCGTGTCGACGCTGCGCTTCCCGTCCGGCGTGCTCGCCGTGTCGCTGGAGGATGTCTGGTCCGGTCCGCGCCAGGATGGCTACAAGGACGACCAGCACATCAACTGGCGCGTCGACGGCACCAAGGGCGTCGCGAAGGGCACCATCGGCTGGCCGACGGGCGCGGCCTCGACGCTGACCTATGCCTCGACCGAGACGACCGGCGGCGAATGGGTCAGCCCGAGTTGGGACACGATGTGGTTCCCGCATGCCTTTATCGGCGTGATGGAGCAGCTCCAGCATGCGGTGAAGACCGGCACGCCGCCGGCGCTGTCGGTGGCCGACAACGTCAAGACCATGGCGCTGGTCGAGGCGGGCTATCGCTCGATCGACGAGGGCCGCACTGTCAAGCTTTCCGAAATCGCTATCTGATCACCGCAACTGAAACACCAGACAACTGAATCGCTTACAGGGAGGAATTTCACACCATGATGCAGGCAGGTATTTTCACGGGCTATTTCCCGTACGGCCTCGAAGAGACGGCGAAGAAGATCCGCGGGCTCGATTTCAACACGGTGCAGCTCGACCTGCATTTCAAGGACGTCGACCTGTCGGCGGGGCAGATCACCAAGGACAAGGCCAAGAAGGTGCGCGACGTCTTCCGCGATCATCACCTGCCGGTGTGCTGCATTTCCGGCTACACAAACATCATCCATCCCGACAAGGCCGAGCGCGACAAGCGTGTCGGCTACCTCAAGGAGATCATCCGCAACGCCCGCCATTTCGGCAGCCCGTATGTGATCTCGGAAACCGGTACCTACAACACCGAATCCGACTGGGTGCATCACCCCAAGAACAAGACCGAGGAAGGGTTCGAGGAGTGCCGCAAGGTGGTCGCCGAGCTCGCCCAGACGGCCTATGACCACGGCGCGGTCTTCCTGCTCGAAACCTACGTCAACAACGTCGTCGGCTCGGTCGAGGAGACGGTGAAGATGTTCGCGCAGGTCGACCATCCGGGCCTTGGTCTGCTGATGGACCCGACCAATTATTTCGAGACGCATAACATCGACAGGATGGACCAGATCCTGAACCAGGTGTTCGACACGCTGACCGACAAGATCAGAATAGCTCACGCCAAGGACGTCAAGCGTTCGGGCGGCGACAAGTCCGAGAAGCACGCCGATATCGGCGACGAGGACGCGCTGGAGAGCCACACCTTCCGTGGCGTCGGCGAGATCGAGCTGCCGGCACCGGGCCTCGGTTCGCTGAACTACGATCTCTACCTCCAGCGGCTGGCGGAAAAGCATCCGAACATTCCTGTGATCATCGAGCATCTCTCGGAAGACGACGTGCCGCGCGCCAAGAAATTCCTCGACGGGAAGTTCCGCGCCAACGGCCTGTGACGGTCACTGCGCGCCGTCGGTTCGCGGCGGCGCGGCCCAAAGCAAGGGAGGAAAGAATGTTGAAATTCGCATTGAAACTGGCGGCTGCCGCAACGCTGCTCGCCGGTGTTTCTATGGGCGCGCCGGCAATGGCGCAGGATGGCCAGAAGACGTTCTACCTGCTGTCGCATGGCGGTCCCTCGGATGCGTTCTGGCTCGACTGGAATGCCGGCGCGACCAAAGCCTGCGACCAGCTCAAGGTGACCTGCAAGATCTCCTTCAGCGGCGGCGACATGGCGGCGCAGAAGGAGGCCTTCAATTCCGCGCTTGCGGCCAAGCCCGACGGCATCGCCACCACCTCGGCCCAGCCGGGCCTGTGGACCGAGGAAGTGAAGGCTGCCAAGGCGGCCGGGATCCCGATCGTGTTCTTCAACACAGACGATCCGGCGACCGGACGGCAGGCCTATGTCGGCGCCGATCTCAAGGAGGCGGGCGTCATCTGGGCCAAGTATCTCGTCGACCACAAGATGGTGAAGCAGGGCGACAAGGTGTTCCTGCCGGTGGAAGTGCCTGGCGCCAGCTATCAGCAGCTGGAGACCGAAGGCATCGCCAGCGTCTTCGATCCGTTGGGGATCAAATATGATGTGGTCGATTGCGGCACCGACCCGGCCGGCATCATTGCCAAGATGACCGACTATATGGTGGCCAACAATCCGCCGGCGATCATCGCGCTTGGCGATTCCGTCGCGGCCAGCGTCAAGCGGGTGTTCGACGGCGCAGGTGTGCCGGCCGGCAAGATCCCGGTCGTCGGCTGGGGCAATTCGAAGGAAACCGCGGAAGCCGTGAAGTCCGGCTTCGTCAACGCGGCCGCCTGGCAGTTCCCGTCTGCGCAAGGCTTCATGCCGGTGGCATTGCTCGGGCTCGCCGCGTCGGGCGAACCGATCGGCTACGACATCCATACTTTCAGCCTTTACGACGCCTCAAGCGTCGAACCGATCCTGAAACTCTACGACACGAAGTGAAAACCGGTCCCCGCGGCGCAGGCCGCGGGCACCACTTCAAAGCATGGTTCAAGCAGTCATGATGATCGCCGCAGAAGACGAAATGCCTGTCGGGAAACGCAGATCGAGCCTTATGCGCTCGCCGCAATTCTCCTCGCTCGTCATCCTCATTGTCCTCCTTGCGGTGTTCGCCATCGCCGATGCCAATTTCCTGTCGCCGCTCAACATCTCCAACATGATGGCGTTCCTGCCTGAGCTCGGCATCATCGCGCTCGGCATGACGCTGCTTCTGACGGCGGGCGAATTCGACCTGTCGGTTGGTGCCGTGTTCGGGCTGGCGCCGGTCGTCGTCATGCTTCTGGTGCAGAACGGAGGCGTCGATATCGGCATCGCGCTTCTGGCCGGGCTTCTGCTGTGCGTCGCCATCGGCGCGATCAACGGGTTGATCGTCACCAAGATCGGCATCTCCTCCTTCCTGGTCACGCTGTCGATGCTGCTCGTGGTGCGCGGGGCGGCGCTCTACATCACGCAGGGCTTTCCGCTGAAATCCTGGGACCAGCCAGGCTTTTTCGTCACGCTGCTGGCCGGCAGCTTCAATGTCGGGTCGTTCCGGTTCTACACCTCGCTGTGGTGGTTCATCGGTCTCTCGCTGCTGGCGATCTACGTGCTGCGCTATGCCAAGCTCGGCAACTGGATCAGCGCCATCGGCTCCAACCGGAACGCGGCGGTGGCGCGCGGCGTGCCGGCGGACGCCGTCAAGGTGTGGCTGTTCATCCTGACTTCGGTCCTTGCGGGACTGGCCGGCATGATCAGCGCCTTCCGCATCTCGGCCGCCTCACCGGTGGCCGGCACCGGCTACGAGCTCGAAGTGATCGCCATGGTGGTGGTCGGCGGCACGGCGCTGACCGGCGGACGCGGCACGATCCTCGGCACCATCGTCGGTGCGCTGATGCTGCGCGCGATCCGCAACGGCATCGTGCTGATCGGCGTGCCGGGCCTCGCCTACAACATCTTCGTGGGCCTCATCATCCTCGCCATGCTCATCCTGCACGCTTTGCTGCAGAAGAACGCCGCAAGGGGCTGACGATGGAAGTGCTTCGGCTGCAGAATCTGCAAAAATCCTTCGGCAGCGTTCGGGCGCTGAAGAATGCGTCCTTTGCCCTCAACGAAGGCGAGGTGGTGGCCTTGCTCGGAGACAATGGCGCCGGCAAATCGACGCTGATCAAGGCGATCTCGGGCGTGTTTCCAGCCGATCGGGGCGACATCTATGTGCGCGGCGAAAAGGTCTCGATCCGCTCGACGCGCGATGCGATGGACCTCGGCATCGAGACCATCCACCAGGATACGTCTCTGGCGCCGGATCTCAGCATTGCGCGCAATCTTTTCCTTGGGCGCGAACCGGTCAAGCTGAAATGGCTGGGCGTGTTCGCGCCGCTCGATTTCGCCAAATTGCGCGACGCGGCGTCGGCGCTGTTGAGGCGCGTCGGCATCTCGAAGAAACTCGACGCCGATGCGCTGGTCTTAACGCTGTCGGGCGGCGAGCGGCAGTCGATTGCGATTTCTCGCGCTATGCAGTTCGCCGCCAAGGTCATCATCCTCGACGAACCGACCAACAATCTCGGCGTCGAGGAAACCCACGGCGTGCTGCGCTTCGTCAAGGAGGTGCGTGACGCCGGCCATTCGGTGCTCTTGATCACCCACAACATCCATCACGTGTTCCAGGTAGCCGACCGCATCATCGTCATGCGCCGCGGCGAGATCGTTGCCGAGCAGACGGTTGCCGATACCGATCTCCTGACCGTGGAAAGCATTATCACCGGCGCCGACATGTCGGCCCTGCTGAAAGAGACGAGAGCGAAGTGAAGAAGTTGGCCGTCACATGGTAGAACTCTATGGCAAGACGCTTTCGCGCCGGCAGGTGTCGGAACGTTCGGGCATGCTGTCGCAATTTGCCGGCGTGCGGCTGATGACGCTTGGCGACGGTGTGGAACGCGGCATTCGCATGCTGGAGTTCCGCACCGGCTCAGGCCTGCGCTTCACCGCGCTGGTCGACCGGGCGCTCGACATCGCCGACTGCGACTATAGGGGACAGGCGATCGGCTGGCATTCGCCAAGCGGCTTTCGTCATCCCGGCCTGCACGATTACGAGGGGGAGGGCGGGCTCGCCTGGGCGCGCTCGTTTTCAGGCCTGCTTGTCACCTGCGGCCTCGACCACATATTGGGCCGCGAAGAGGTGCCTGCCGATAGCTACAACTACCCGGGCAAGAAGACCGTGATCCATTCGCTGCATGGCCGCGTGGGCACCATTCCAGCGCGGCTGACCGGTTATGGCGAGGCCTGGGATGGCGACCGCTGCGTGCTTTGGGCCGAAGGCATCGTTCAGCAATCGGCGGTGTTCGGCGAGGATTTGCATCTGATCCGGCGTATCGAGGCCGATGTCGGCGGCAACGAGATCCGGCTGTCGGACCGCGTCGTCAACCATGGCTTCAATCGCACGCCGCATATGTATTTTTACCACGTCAATGTCAGCCACCCCTTGCTCGACGAGGGTTCGCGCTATCTGGCGCCGATCCGCGACGTCGTCTGGGCTGGCCATGCAGGCGAACGCTACGAGGCGCAGAAGGTCGGTTACCGCACCGTGCCGGCGCCGCGACTGGGCTTCAGCGAGCAGGTCTGGCAGCACGAGATGGCGGCGGACGCCAATGGCGAGGTGCCGGTGGCGGTGGTCAATGACGGCATAGGGCTTGGCCTGGAAGTGATCACGCGCAAGGACCAGCTGCCTTGCGCCTATCAATGGCAGAATTTCCAGGCGGGGCAGTATGCGTTGGGCATCGAGCCCTCGACGCACCATGTGCTCGGCAATCTCGCCGCACGTGAGCGCGGCGAAATGATCTGGCTGGAGCATGGCGAAAGCCGTTCCTACGACGCGATGTTCCGAGTGCTCGACGGTGCCGGCGAGATCGCCGCGACGGAAGAGAGGATCGCTTCGATCGCCAGGCAACCGCAACAGGATTATCCTGCGCCGTCGGGCAATTTTCCGGGATTGGCGGACAGGGCATGATGCGAAACGAATGCTCCGGCTGGCGGGCCGGAAATCGGAGGTCGATGTGATGGCGAAAAAGCGCGACTACAGCCTGGTCGGGGAAAGCACGCGCACCGCGATCGAGACCGGGCTGGCCTCGGCCGAGTGGTATCACACCGATGTGCCGCGCAAGGCGATGAAAGAGCTGATGCAACGCTCGGACGGGCCGGCGATCCGCGACACGATCATCTGGATCGTTGCCATATTGGGCTCTGCCGCCGGGATCGCCTGGTTCTGGGGCACGTGGTGGGTGGTGCCGTTCCTGCTCGTCTATGGCGTGCTCTACGGCTCGTCCAGCGACTCGCGCTGGCACGAGTGCGGCCACGGCACCGCTTTCCGCACGCGCTGGATGAACGATGCCGTCTACCAGATCGCCAGCTTCATGCTGATGCGCAACCCGGTGACCTGGCGCTGGAGCCATGCGCGCCATCACACCGACACGATCATCGTCGGCCGCGACGCCGAGATCGCGGTGATGCGTCCGCCGGACCTGCTGCGCGCCGCACTCGCCTTCACCGGCATTCTCGATTTCCGCTATTCGCTGCCGACGCTGGTGCGCAATGCGTTCGGCAGCATCTCGCCCGACGAGAAAAGCTTTATCCCCGAGATGGAGCTTCACAAGGTGGTCACCGCCGCGCGCTGGCATGTCGCCATCTATGTCGCGGCGATCGTGCTGGCGCTCTATCTGTGGTCGTTCCTGCCGCTGGTGCTGATCGGCCTGCCGCGCCTCTACGGCAGCTGGCACATGGTGCTGACCGGCCTGCTGCAGCATATCGGCCTGGCCGATAATGTCACCGACCACCGGCTGAACACGCGCACCGTCTACATGAACCCGATCAGCCGCTTCATCTACTGGAACATGAACTACCATGTCGAACATCACATGTTCCCGATGGTGCCGTATCACGCGCTGCCGAGGCTGCATGAATTGATCAAGCATGATCTGCCCGCGCCGAACCCTTCGATGTGGCATGCCTACCGCGAGGTCTGGCCGGTGCTGCTGAAGCAGCTTCAGTACGAGGACTATTTCCTCAAGCGTGAATTGCCGCCGACGGCCAGGCCGTACCGGGACGAGTTCCATGCGCTGACCGTTCCGGCGGCGGCGGAATAGGGGAGAAGCAGATGGCCGACTGGGTTGAAGCGTGTGGCGTCGACGATGTCGAGGAAGAGGATGTCATCCGCTTCGATCATGGCGGCCGTACCTTCGCCATCTATCGCAGTCCCGATGACGAGTACTTCGCAACCGACGGGTACTGCACGCATGAGAAGGCGCATCTGGCCGATGGGCTGGTGATGGACGACATCATCGAATGCCCCAAGCACAATGGCCGCTTCAACTACAAGACGGGTGTGGCCCGAGGCGCACCGGTATGCGTCAATCTCGCCACCTATCCGGTGAAGGTCGAGGCTGGCAAAGTGATGATCCAGATCGGCTGACCTGCCGCCGAATGCAACTGAGGGAACCCATTTGATGAGCCGAAAAAGACCGACGGTGGCGGATTTGCGCGCCATGAAGGGCAAGCGACAGCTGACCATGCTGCGCGTGCTGACGATGGACGAGGCCGAGGCCGCCGAGCGCGCGGGGGTCGACATCGTCTCGGTGCCGCCCGAACTGGTGCTCAACCCGCAATACCGGGACGCCGCACCCAGCCTGTTCACCATGCCGGGCGACAATTTCTACGAGATCGGCACGGCGGACGATTTCGTGCGCTGGGCTTTCCTGCTCTACAAGGCCGGCGCCGACGCGGTCTATTGCAGCGCCGGCTACGCCACGATCAAGCGGATGGCCGATGACAATATCCCGGTGATCGGCCATGTCGGGCTGATCCCCTCGCGGGCCACCTGGACCGGCGGCTTCAAGGCGGTCGGCAAGACCGCCGATACCGCCATGGAGGTCTTCGCGGCAGTGAAGCAACTGGAGGCCGCCGGCGCCGTCGGCGCCGAAATCGAGGTCGTACCGGTCGAGGTGGCCAAGGCGATCTCGGAACGCACATCGTTGATCATGCTGTCGATGGGGGCGGGCACCGGTTGCGATGCGCAATATCTATTCGCCGACGACATCCTCGGCCAGAACCGGGGCCACATGCCTCGCCATTCCAAGGTCTATCGCAATTTCGCCGCCGAATATGATCGTTTGCAAGCCGAGCGCATCGCCGCGTTCTCGGAGTATGTCGCCGATGTCAACAGTCTGGCCTATCCCGAAGACAAGCATGTGGTGCATATGGATCCGGCTGAACTCAGCCTGTTCATGAAGAGGGTCGACAGGGCGTGAAATCTCAAGGCAATGATGCGACGGACGACGCCGCGCCGGTTCATATTCTTACGCTTTCTTGCGAGGACCAGCCGGGGATCGTCGCCGCGGTCACGGCGGAGCTTGCCGCGAACGGCGCCAACATCGCCGAAAGCAGCCAGTTCTGGGACCGGCAGACCAATCGCTTTTTCATGCGGATCGCCTTCATCAGCCCGCCAGGCTCGACCAGGGACAGTCTGGAACGGGCCTTGAAATCAAGTGTCGACCGGTTCGGCATGAAGACCGCGCTCGTCGATCAGGGGCGCCGCCCGAACATCATCGTCATGGTCTCCAGGTTCGACCACGCGCTTCTGCATCTGCTGTACCAGATCAGGGTCGGCTGGCTGAACGCGGAGGTTGCCGCCGTCGTCTCCAACCACGAGGATGCCCGCCGCTTCGCCGAGCTGGAGGGCATTCCCTACCACCATTGGCCGACCACCAGGGAGAACAAGGCCGAGCAGGAACAGAAGCTGCTGGACCTGGTGCAGCAAACAGGGGCCGAACTGGTCATCCTGGCGCGCTACATGCAGGTGTTCTCGAAAAGCCTGTCGGACCGGCTGTTCGGACGGGCGATCAACATCCACCATTCCTTCCTGCCGAGCTTCAAGGGCGCCAAGCCTTATCACCAGGCCTTCGACCGCGGCGTCAAGCTGATCGGTGCGACGGCGCATTACGTCACGTCCGACCTCGACGAGGGCCCGATCATCGATCAGGAGACCGAACGCGTCACCCATGCGATGAGCGCCGAGGATTTCGTCGCCGTCGGGCGCGACATCGAAAGCCGGGTGCTGGCGCGCGCGGTCAAGCTGCATCTCGAAGCCCGCGTCATGCTCAACGGCCACAAGACCGTCGTCTTCTGAGAAGCCGCGTCAGGCCGGCCAATTTCCACCGGCGAGCGCGGCGTAGAGCGCCTCGGCGTCGATGCCGAGCGGCCGGTCCTCCTTCAGAGCAGGGACCAGCGCGCGGATCGCCGTGTGAATTGCGGCGGTGCGTGGCGTTGGCGTGAAACCGTCGCGCAGGTCGACCGCTTGTGCGGCCGCCATCAGCTCGAAAGCGATCAGGCGGCGCCATAGCGCGATCATCCCGGCGCATTTCGCAACCGCCAGAGGTGTCTGCGTGGCGTGATCCTCGACGCCCTCCGAAACCGGAAGAAAGTCGAGCATCACCGGATTGGCCTTGTGGCGGATGGCGGCCAGGATCGAGGTCACTGTCTTCTGTAGCGGCACGAAGCCGGCCGAGGCGCCGCCGACCGGCGACAGATATTTCGGCAGGCCATTGCGGCCCGAACCGGTGAGCTGGATGAAGCGCGCGGCACTGGCCGCGGCACATTGGGCGATCGCCAGGCCGAGCGTCTCAAAGGCGAGCGCCAGTGCGGCGGTGTGGAAATTGCCGGTCGACAGCACCAGCTCATCATCGCCCAGCACCAGCGGGTTGTCGGCGGCGGCGTTGAGTTCGATCTCGACAGCCTGTCTGGCCTGACCGATTGCCTCGATCAGCGCGCCATGGATCGACGGCATGCAGCGGATCGACAGCGGGTCCTGCAAGGTGGCCGGCGCCGGCGCCTCGTCGCGGACGAGCAGTTCGTGCAGCACCTTGGCTGCTTCCTGCTGGCCGGCCGCCGGGCGTGCCATATGCAGGCGCGGATCGAGGATGGTGCGGTTGGCACCAAAACCTTCCATGGTCAGCGCCCCGGCCTGCTGTTGCTGGGCAAGAGCCGACAGCGCATCCGTCACCGCAAGCGCGCCGCTGCCGGCGGACACCGCCGAGGCATTGATCAGCGACAGCCCATCCTTGGGCGCCAGGCTGACAGGGGCGAGGCGCGCCATCATCAACGCCTTGGCTGCCGGCATGCGACGGCCCTGATAGTCGGCTTCGCCTTCGCCGGTGAGCATGCGGGCGAGTGCCGTCATCAGCACCAGGTCGCCGGCGCCGATCGAGCCGAGCGACGGCATGACGGGATGGACGCCGGCATTGAGCGCGTCGACCAAAGCGACGAAGACGGAGGGCGAAAGGCCGGAGCCGCCAACCGACAGCATCGCGGCGCGGGCAAGCATAGTAGCGCGCACGGCTTCAACCGGCAGCACCTCGCCGACGGCGCCGCTGCGTCCTTCAAGCAACTGGCGCTGGAAGGCGCCGGCGTCGCCGTCGACAGCAGTGCCGAGATTGGCGCCGAGCCCGGTGTTCAGGCCATAGATCTGCTGGCCGGATGCGGCGGCCTGGTCGAGCACTTTTCGTGCCTTCTGCAGCCTGCCGATGACATCGGGTCCGATCTCCACCTTGCGCCCATCGCGGGCGACCGCAGCGACATCGCCAACGCTGACGCCGGTTCCGGTGAGGACGACCGCGGTCATGCGAAGCGCAGCCTCTGGCCGATGCCTTGCACTTGGGCCTTGGCCAGCATCGCCTTGCCCAATGCAATGTCGGACAGCGACAGGCCGCGATGCCAGAACAGGATCGTTTCGTCGTCGCTTTCTCGCCCGGCTTTCAGACCGGCGGCGATCTGGCCGAGCTCGGCATGCAGCGTCTTCTCGCTCAGCCGCCCGGTCTCGACATGGGCGCGCAGCGAGCCGAACTTGCCGCCCTTGCACTGGCCCCAATCGTCGACGACCATTTTCTGCATGATGTCGGTCAGCGACAGTTCGACCGCGCTCATCGTGCCATAGGGTACGACCAGCGCGCCGGGCTTGATCCATTCGGTCTTCAGCAATGGCTGCGGCTCCGGCAGCCGCGAGGCTTCGACGACGATGTCGGCGCCCTCGATGCAGCTCTTCCAGTCGGCCACCGCCGTAACCGTCTTGCCGAGATCGGCGGAGAGTTTGGCGGCAAAACCGTCGCGGCTTTCCGGCCGACGCGAATGGACGCGGATTTCGTCGAAGTCGAAGAGATGGTCGAGCAGGCGCACATTCCAGTAGGCGGTGCCGCGCGCGCCGATATGGGCCAGCACCTTCGAATTCCTGCGCGCCAGATGTTTGGCGCCGATGGCGGTGACGGCGCCGGTGCGCATGTCGGTGATGACGGTGGCGTCGAGGATGGCGCGGGGCGCGCCGGTGCGCGGGTCGAACAGGTTGAGGATGCCGAATTCGGAAGGCAGCCCGTGCAGGTAATTGTCGACATAGTCGCCGACGATTTTCACGCCCGCCGTGTCGAGCGGCGCGACGTAGCCACGCAAGACATTGAAATGACCGTGGAAGGACGGGTCCGGTTCGAGATGGACGCGCGGCTCGATCACCGTCTGGCCGTTGCCTTGCGCCACCAGGCCAGCCTCGACGGCGGCAATGATTTCACCATCGGTCATGGCAAGGGCATCGATTCGAGGGCATTGAGGTAGTCGATATAGATGGGCTTCATTTTACGCAGACACTTTCCTCGGCCACCCCGTCCATCCCATAGCAGGCCATAGCGGGACACGAAAGTTTGTTGCGCCGTCTCTGGACGCGGCCGGTGAGATGCTGTTCAAACCGGTTCCGTCATGACTGCCATTCCCGAGACCGCAACCTTATCCGAAACGGCCACCAATGCGCGGCGCGTGGCGCTGATCGTCGCCATCGCCTTCTTCATGCAGTTGCTGGATTCGACGATCATCTCGACCTCGCTGCCGCAGATGGGCGCATCCTTCGGCGTGTCGCCGGTGGCAATGAGCATCGGCATCACCGTATACATGCTGACCATGGCGGTGTTCGTGCCGCTGTCGGGCTGGCTCGCCGACCGGTTCGGGGCGCGAAACATCTTCCTGCTGGCGATCGTCCTGTTCACCCTGGCTTCGCTCGCCTGCGGCCTCTCGCAAACCCTGACCCAGTTTGTCGCCGCCCGTGTCGTGCAAGGGCTCGGCAGCGCGCTGATGACGCCGGTCGGGCGGATTCTCGTCCTGCGCAATGCGTCGAAATCCGAATTGCTCAACGCCACGGCGCTGATCACCTGGCCAGCACTGTTTGCGCCGGTGGTCGGGCCGGTGCTCGGCGGCTTCATCACCACCTATCTGTCCTGGCACTGGAATTTCTTCATCAACATCCCGCTCGGCGTGATCGGGCTGTCGCTGGTCGCCCGCTTCATTCCGGGCGACCGTGAGGCTGACCCCAAGCCGCTCGACTGGCCGGGTTTTTTCCTGACATCGGCCGGACTTGCCCTGCTGCTCTATGGCCTTGAACGCATTGCCCATCCGGAGGACGGCGTGCTGCCGACAGCGCTGCTGATCGTTGCCGGCATCGTCATAGGCTGGCTGGCGGTACGGCATCTCCGGCGGGCGCCGCATCCGCTGCTCGATCTCTCCTCGTTCAAGGTGCTGACCTTTGCCATCTCGACATTGGCCGCCGGTACCATTTTCAGGGTGGCGATCAACGCCACGCCGTTCCTGCTGCCACTGCTGTTCCAGGTCGGCTTTGGCCTCTCGCCCGTCGATGCCGGCTTGATGATCCTGGCCTATTTCCTCGGCAATCTCGGCATGAAGACGGTGACGACGCCAACGCTGCGGCGTTTCGGTTTCCGCTCGGTGATGGTCGTCAACGGCATCATCGCCTCGGCCTCGATCATGGCTTGCGGGGCGATCTCGCCGCAGACGCCACAGGCGCTGGTGGTGGCGCTGATGCTGATTGCCGGCCTGACGCGCTCGATGCAGTTCACCGCGCTCAACACACTGGCCTTCGCCGACATCGATGCGGCGCAACGAAGCTCGGCGGCGACCCTGTCCTCGATGCTGCAGCAGGTGGCGATGCTGTTCGGCGTCGCGGTGGCGGCGGCGATCCTCAATTTGTCGCAGATCGTCAGGGATCGCCCCGCTCTCGACCTTCTGGATTTTCGAATCGCCTTCCTGGCGATCGGCGCCATCGGGCTGGTGGCGGCGTTGCGTTTTCTCGTGCTGCCGCCAAGTGCGGGCGCGGAGGTTTCCGGCCACTCGCCGGGGAACTGAAATCCAATTCTCCACCTGATGTGGAGATAAATTCCGTCTTGTCCTTTCGCCTTGGTGCCGCGCTTTCGCGAGTGGCCGCAATGGCGCAACCAATTGCCAAAAAACCAGAGTTTTCCACGCATTGCGCCAGCTTGGGCAATTGATGCATCCACTCGCTGAATATCCGCTGCCATCCGGGTTCGAGCGCGGATTCATTTGACGAACCGGCGCTGAGCCGATTAGCTTTCTTCCTAGGGATGGCAGCGCTGCCATCGGGGCAAACGCAGACATGAACACGATCGGCTGGCCGAATTTCAGGAGCCTGAATCAGGAAGGCATTGTCTTTGCCATCGCGGTGGTGCTGTTCGTTGCAGCGGCCATCGGCCTGCCGGGCTTCATCGACCCCAACAACCTTGTCGCCATTGTCCGCTCGGTGTCGGTGCTCGGCATTCTGGCCCTTGGCATGGCTGTCGTCATCATCGGCCGCGGCATCGACCTCTCCGCCGTCGCGATCATGGCGATGTCTGTCGCCTGGTATCTGCAACTTCTGAATTCGGGGACGCCGGACGGGCTGGCCTTCGCCTATGTGCTGGCCGGTGTGCTGGCCATCGGCCTGCTCAATGGCTTTCTCGTCGCCTATGCCGACGTGCCGGCGATCTTCGTGACGCTGGCGACAGGCTCCTTCGTCTTCGGCTATGTGCGCTCGCAACTGATCACGCAGGATGCCGTGCCGGTGCCGCAGGGCCATTGGGTCGAGCTGCTCGGCGGCCTGCGCTTCCTCGATGTTCCCATCGAGGTGTTCGTCTTCGCCGGCCTGGCATTCCTGTTCTTCCTGTTCCTGCGCTACACCAAATGGGGACGCTACATCTATTTCGCCGGCGACAATCCGGTCGCCGCCCGCAACATCGGCATTCCGGTGCGGCCGATGCTGGTGCTGCGCTATGTGCTCTCCGCCCTGGTCGCACTGGTCGCCGGCCTGCTGACGGCGGCGAGCCTGCATTCGATCAACACCCGGGTCGTCAACTCAACGCTGCTCTACGATATCGTGCTGGTGGCGGTGATCGGCGGCATCGGCCTGTCCGGCGGGCGCGGCGGGGTGCGCAACGTGCTGGTCGGTGCGGCACTGATCGGCATCCTGCTCAACGCCATGACCATCATCGACATTCCGCTGCTCTACCAGAACCTGATCAAGGCAGCGATCCTGCTCGGCGCCATCATCGTCGACGGCATCATCAATCCACGTGACGAGCAGACCGCCCAGCAGGGTGACATTTAGTACCTGAACTGCAGCGGACGGTTGGGGCCGGCCGCTGATAACAAAACCAAACCAGAGGATGTGACATGAAACTGATCAGAACACTCATGGCAGCTGCCACGGCGCTTGCCGTCACCGCATTCGTGGCGCCCACCTTCGCCGCCGACGATCCCGGCCCGGCGGCTTACGCACAGGCGCTCAAAGGCAAGCGCGTCATGCTGGTGCCGCTGGCGATGGGCTTCGACCTGGCGCAGGGCTGGGCGCATTATCTGAAGACCGAAGTCGAGGCGTGGGGCGGCGTGTTCGAGACGCGCGATCCGAACTGGGTCGTCGACGCCGGCGCGCAGGCGATCACCGACGCCATCTCGTCGGACACCAGGCCGGATGTGCTGATCATCCATGCGCCGGACCTCAACTCCTATTCCAAGCTGATGAAGAAGGCGCAGGCCGCCGGCACCTACGTCATCCTGGTCGACAATCCCGCCAACTTCCCGGCCGACGCCTTTATCGGCAGTGACTGGGACCGGCTTGGCCAGCTCGAGGCCGAAGCGGCGATCAAGGGCTGCGGCCCGAACTCCTCGAAGAAGATCGGCCTTGTGCAGGGTGACCAGGCCAACTCCTCCAGCCTTTACCAGTATGCCGGCATCATGAAGGTGCTGGAAAAGAACCCCGACTTCAAGGTGGTGGCCAAGCCCGACTCCAACTGGGACGCGACGACCTCGCGCAACGTGACGACGACGATGCTGCAGCAGAACCCGGACATCTGCGCCATCATCGATTTCTGGGATGGTGACGCCACCGGCGCGGCCGCCGCGATCCGCGACGCCAAGCTCGACGGCAAGGTGTTCCTGGTCACCACGGGCGGTGGCGAGAAGGCGGCCGATTGCGACAAGCTGCAGGACGGCACCTATGGCGCCGTGGTGATGACCGATCTTGCTCGCCAGTCGGGCGACATGAACGCGATCATCAAGTTCCTGCTGCAGAGCGGCCAGCCGGCCGGCACCTCGCACACCTACATCTACACGCTGGAAAAGGCGACGACCAAGGCCGACCTGAAGCCCGACAGCTGCTGGGACCTGAAGGCGCTGCAGGCGCAAGCGGCTGCGAAATAAGCCGATCCTTGCCAACACCGATCAACGAGGTGGCCGGATTGCCCGGCCACCTCTTTCTCATGGAATAGCAGCTGCCGATGTCCTTTCGCGAACGCCTCCAGTCCTGGCGGTACAATCTCGTGCCCGACCATGTCGTCGGCGAGATACTGACCAAACGCTGGACCGACAACGCCATTCCGTTCCTGGCGCTGGTGGCGACGCTGGCAACCTTCGGCTCGATCATTCCGGGCTTCTTCAAGCTGACAGCGCTGCAGGAATCGACCCGCCAGCTCGGCGAGTTCTCGATGGTCGTCACCGGCATGACGGTGGTGATGCTGGGTGGCGGCATCGACCTGTCGGTCGGCTCGATCTTCGCGCTGTCCTGCTTTTCCGCCGTCTATGTCTTCTTCATCCTCGAACAGTCGATCTGGCTGGCGCTGGCTGCGTCGCTGGCCACCGGTCTCATCTTTGGCGCCATCAACGGCTATCTCGTCGGTTATCTCAGGTTGCGCGCCTTTCTGACCACGCTGGTCACCTTCATCTTCGGGCGGGCGCTGTTTGATATCCTGGTCACCACCTATGCCGCCGACGTGCAGCTTTCGACCGCGACATCGGATGTGCTCGATTTCATCGGCGACAGCACGTTCTGGGGGCTGTCCGTCTCGGTGTGGCTGGCGATCATCCTGGCCATCGTCACCCATATCGCGCTGACCCGTTCACGGCCGGGCTGGCATGTGCTGGCGGTCGGCGGTTCCAGGCGCTCGGCGCACAATGCCGGCATCCGCGTGCGCCGCACGGTGTTCATGACCTACGTTTTTTCAGGCTTCTGCGCCTCGATCGGCGGTTTTTTGATCGCCTGCCGGTTGAGCGGGGCAGGGCCGGGCACCGGCCTCAACCTCGAGATCATGGCGCTGACGGCGGCGGTGGTCGGCGGCGTCAGCCTCGGCGGCGGGCGCGGCTCGGTGATCAAGGGCCTGATGGGCGCCATCATCGTGCTGACCATGACCAACGGCCTGATCCGGCTGGGCTACGGCACCGGCACCAACCAGATGGTGCTGGGCATCATGCTGGCGGTGGCGGTGACCATTGACATTCGCTGGCTGAAGAACCGCCACAAGGTGCTCAACGAGGTCTATGTCGCGCCTGTCTATCTCAGAATGGGCGAAACGCAGTCGGCCGCACCCGGCTCGGGCACGCCCTACCAGCTTGATAACAGGCTGTCGGCAGCCGACCATATCGGGCTTGGCGAACTGGAAGGGCCGGAAGACGTCATCCTCGACCGCGACGACAATCTCTATTGCGGCACGCGTCATGGCGAGATCGTCCGCTTTTTCGCGCCGGATTATGTCAAATCGGAGGTGTTTGCCCATATCGGCGGCTTTCCGCTCGGCCTCGCCTTCGACAAATCGGGCAATCTGATCAGCTGCGTCGGCGCCATGGGGCTCTACTCAGTCTCGCCGGATCGGGAGGTCAAACGCCTGTCGGCCGAAACGTCGCGCTCGTGGACCTCGATCGTCGACGATGCGCGGCTGCGTGACCCCAACGACTGCGACATCGCACCCGATGGCCGCATCTATTTCACCGACTCGACCAAGCGCTACGACGCCCATGACTGGGCGCTGGATTCGATCGAGAACCGCGCCACTGGCAGGCTGCTGGTCTACGATCCGAAGGATGGTTCGACGAAGACGTTGCTCGACGGCTACCGCTACACCAATGGTGTGTGCATGGCGCATGACGGCAAGTCGCTGTTCTTCGCCGAAAGCTGGGCCTGCCGCGTGCATCGCTACTGGCTGGAAGGGCCGAAGGCCGGCACCGCCGAATGCGTCATCCGTGACATGCCGGGCTATCCCGACAACATCAACCGCGCCTCCGACGGCAATTACTGGATGGCGTGGCTCGGCATGCGCACGCCGAGTTTCGACCTGTCGCTGCGCCATCCCGACATGCGCAAGCGCATGACGCGCCGGCTGCCGCAGGACGAATGGCTGTTCCCCAACATCAACACCGGCGGCGTGGTGAAATTCAACGAAAAGGGCGGCATCGTCGAGGCGATGGGCGATCTCACCGGCGGCGCGCACCCGATGGTCACCTCGATGCGCGAGCACAAGGGATATCTGTTCGTCGGCGGCATCCTCAACAACCGCATCGGCCGCTACAAGATTTCAGGCGCAGACCCGAACTGGACCAGCCCCGCTTCCTATTGGGGAACAAAGCCATGATCCTCGATCCTGTGCTGGACCTGTTTCGCGGCAAGGCGGTGACCATCCCGCCGCTCGATGGCGCTTTCCGACCCAACACATTGCTGGATGACGCGCCGGCTTTTACTGAGCTGACCGAGCCGGACAATCTGCTGGTTGCCGATGGCAGGCTGCTGGCCTCCAGCGGCAACGCAATCTATTCGATTGCTGCCGGAACCGAGCCCAGGGTTGTCGAAACCTTTCCGTCTCCGGTCACGGCGCTGGCGCTGGCGCTGTCGCCATCGGGCGAACTGACGGTGGGGCTGGAAAGCGGCAAGCTGCTGATATCAGGCAAGGAGGTTTCGCTGCCGGCCGAGATCCGCTGCATAACCGCGCTTGCCTACGCGGATGACGGCACGCTGTGGCTGGCCAACGGCTCGGTCGAGCATGCTCCATCGCAATGGGCCGCCGATCTGATGAACAAGGGGGCTTCCGGTTCGCTCTGGAAGCGAGACGCAGCAGGCGGTGATTTCCGCAAGGTCGCCGGTGACATTGCCTTTCCCTATGGGCTGCATCCTGCAGGCAGGGATGTGCTGGTCAGCGAAAGCTGGCGTCACCAGCTCATCCGTTTCGACGGCGCGACTGGTAACCGCTCGACGGTGCTGACGCATCTGCCGGGCTATCCGGCACGGCTGTCGTCCTCCGCCGGTGGCGGCGCCTGGCTGACGCTGTTTGCGCCGCGCAACCGACTGATCGAATTTGTTCTGCAGGAGACGCACTACCGGCAGGACATGCTCGACCAGGTGCCGCCGGCCTACTGGATCGCGCCGGCGCTGGCGTCCAGCCGCAGTTTCCTCGAGCCGCTGCAATGCGGCGGCATCCGCACCATGGGCATCCACAAGCCATGGTCGCCGAGCCGCTCCTACGGGCTGGTGGTCAGGCTCGACCAGAAGATGCAGCCGCAATTCAGCCTGCACAGCCGCGCCAACGGCACGCGCCACGGCATCTGCAGTGTTGCGGAAAAAGACGGCCTTCTGTTCGTCGCCTCCAAAGGGGGCGACTGCATCCTTTCCGTCGCCACGGGAGGTTTCTGATGGAACCGATCGTCCGTCTGGAGAATGTCACCAAGAACTATCGCGGCGTGCCCGCGGTGAAGAATGTCAGCTTCGACCTGCGCAAGGGTGAGATCCATGCGCTGCTCGGCGAAAATGGCGCGGGAAAATCGACGCTGACCAAGATCATCGCTGGGGTGGTCGACGCCACTTCAGGCAAGATGTTCCACAAGGGACAAGAGATCGCCTACGCCTCGCCGCACGCAGCGCTTGAAGCCGGCATCGCGATGGTGTTCCAGGAGACGAGCCTGGTGCCGTCGATGACGGTGGCGCAGAACCTTTATCTCGGCACCGAAAAGTTCCTCAACCGGCTGCGCGGCACCTACATTTCGGCGCAGCAATTCCTGCAATCGCTGAACTTTCCCGTCGACCCGAACGCGATGGTGGCGACGCTGGGTGCTGCCAAGCGGCAGATGGTGGAGATCGCGCGCGCGGTGCACCACAATGCCGAGATCATCATCTTCGACGAGCCGACGGCGACGCTGACGCCGGAAGAAAAGCGGCACTTCTTCGCGTTGATCCGCCGGCTGAAGGCGAGCGGCGTGTCGATCGTCTTCATCAGCCATGCATTGGAAGAAGCGCTTGATATTGCCGACCGCATCACCATTCTGCGCGACGGCGAGCTTGTCATCACCGACGACACGTCAGCCTTCGACCGCGACCGGATCGTCGCCGCTATGGTCGGGCGCACTTTGTCGGGGCAGATCTACCGCCAGCGTGACGAGGCAAAGCTGCGCAAGGCGGGCCGGAAGGTGCTGTCGGTGCAGGACATCTCGATGAGCAATGTCGTGCGCAACACATCCTTTTCGATCTTCGAGGGCCAGATCACTGGCGTGTTCGGGCTGATCGGCTCCGGCCGCACCGAGACATTCAAGATCGTTTCCGGCATTTACAAGCGCGATTTCCTGCGCGGCGGCGCCATCGAGCTGGACGACAAGCCCGTGCGCTATCTCGTACCAAGCGAAGCGGTGGCGGACGGCATCGTCTACGTCACCGAGGACCGCAAGAGCGAAGGCATCTTCGAGACGATGGGCATTGCCGAAAACCTGTTCGGCGGACTGCTGGCGGCGGGCCGGGAAAAGGCCTGGGTGATCAATGCGCAGGAAATGCGCGCGCTCTCAGCCGAATGGACGAAGATGCTGAACATCAAGGCGATCAACGACAATGCGCGGGTGGTCGAACTGTCCGGCGGCAACCAGCAGAAGGTGGTGATCGGCAAGGGTCTGGTGCAGCAGCCGCGCATCGTCATCTTCGACGAGCCGACACGCGGCGTCGATGTCGGCGCGATCGCCGAGATCCACCAGATCATCAACCGGCTGGCGGACGAGGGCCTGGCCGTCGTCGTCATATCGTCCTACCTGCCGGAGATCATGAACCTGTCCGACCGCATCCTGGTCTGCCGTCAGGGCCGTATCGTCGAGGAGTTTTCGCCGGCCGAGGCCACGGAGGAGAAGATCATGTACGCTGCGGTGCATTAGGGTTCTGGCCGGTGCGTACGTCGATAATTGGCGCGCACGTCCATCCCTTCGTCATCCACGGGCGAAGCAAGGAGCGTAGCGACGCGGCGCAGACCCCTGGAGCTGCTCCGCAGCCCAAGGGATCCATGCCGGGACTCCATGGCGCTGCTGCGGTGCAGAATTCTGCTCCGCTGCACTCTTCGGCTAAGGTCACGGAATGGATCCCAGGGTCTCCGCGACGGCGCTTCGCGCCTGCTTCGCCCGTGGATGACGAAGTTTAGGTGCCTCGGCTAATCTTCAACGCTATTGCGGGCAAAAACTGAGTCAAAGAAGCTGGTTAGCCGCCTTTGCTCGAAACTTGATTCAACGAACCAGTTCATCGATCGAAGCGAAAGGACCACCACCATGGCCACCACAAGACTCCTGACCGATGCCGAGGTCGAAAAGATCCCCGCCGTAAAAGCCGTGTTCGACGACATCCGTGCGACGCGCAAATCCGATTTCGTCAACAATTTCTGGCGCGGTCTGGCCAATGATCCTCCTTCGCTGAAGCGGATCTGGGAACAGTTGAAGGTGGTGATGGTGGCCGACAGCGCCATCGATCCGCTGACAAAGGAGATGATCTACATCGCTGTCTCGACCGCCAATGGCTGCTCTTACTGCGTCCACTCGCACACGGCGGCGGCCCGCGCCAAAGGCATGACCGATGCGCAGCATGGCGAGCTGGTGTCGATCATCGGATTGGCTGGGCAGACCAACCATCTGGTGACGGCGATGCAGATCCCGGTCGATCCACAGTTTGAGGTGAAGGGTTGAGCGATTGTACTGCCAGTTCAATGCAATTCGTGTTGACGAAAGGGGAGCAGCGTGTGCAATAAGCTTTCTGGGGTGAATTTAGGGCGGTGTTTTCTATTGAATGTCTAGCGGCTTTCGGAGCACATCCCATTCAATTGTAACGGCAATATTCGCCCTTACACTGGCATTCTTGATTGTCGCCATGATCTGGAGCATCGCGCTAAATACCGCCCGCGATCAGGTCCAAGCCGAGGACAATGCCAGCTATTCCGACGAATTGACTCGACAGCGGATAGAACACGACTGCGCGAACAGTCAGGGAACTACCCCGACCGAGTGTGTAGGTCAGATGGTAGCGGCTTTCCGCGCGGAGCAGCGCAGCGAGCAGGACTTGGCAGCCCAACGCGGTATGGAACGATGGGCGTTTTGGATGCTTGTCGTTTCGCTTGTCGGCATCGCTCTTACTTCTATGGGTATTTTCTTCGTGAAGTTTACTTTAGATGAGGCGCGGAAGACTACCCGGGCAGCCTTCGATAGCGCCGATCATGCGCGTGCTTCAGTCGATCAAGCTAAAGAAACTAACCGTATTGCCGTCGAGAGCGCCAATATCGAACAACGTCCTTGGTTATCTCTCGCTGTCGAGCTCACCGATGGAGTTCAATTTGGTAACGGCGGCGCGATGTTTATGGTTGCAGTAGCTGCAACGAACTACGGGAAAACACCGGCCATAGAAGTCTGGATGCAGCCGACAATAGTTCGCTTTGTTGATATTACTGACAAAAATAGACTGAGCGAGTACCGCGACTCCCTCGTCACTCAGCGACAAACCGGCAACGTTAGTCCTGCCGTTGTTTTCCCAGGTAGGCCCTTCGGACAGCGCTGGGGTTGTCTACTCGAACAGGAGGAAATTAGTTCATTTACATCTATTAACAACGACACGCTTATACCTGTATTGCTAGCAGGTGTGGTATATAAGTCTATTTATTCAGATGAATGGTATTCTACAACTGTGTTATTCGATGTATTTGAGAAGCAAGAAGGTTCCGGCCCTCGAGCGATTTCTCCAAGCAGGGGGAGCTTGACCAACAGCCAAGTCATTCTCTCGCCGAGAGGTAGTGGCATAGTTGCGTAGTATCATCATTTTCTACCCCCCTGTCAGGAGAGATGGAGCCCCCCTTCACACCGGCCGGTAAACCTTCTCCGCCGTGTTCCAGAAGATGTCCGCCTCCGCCGCCGCGCCATGGTTGGCCACCGCATTGCGGTGCGCCTTGATCAGCTCCGCGTGGCTGGTCCATAGCTTCTCGATCGGGAAGTTCGAGCCGAACATCAAATGGTCGGCACCCAGGATCTCGATCGTGTTGTCGACGATGTAGGCGATCAGCGCCGGGTCGTTGCGGTGGACGAAGGTGCCGAGGCCGGAGAGCTTGGCATAGAGATTGGGTGCGGCCGACAGCGTGCGCAGGCCGGTCTTCCAGGCTTCGGTGGTTTCCGGCTCCATGCCGGTTAGCATGCCGGCGTGGGTGAGGATGAAATTCGTTTCGGGGTTTTCGCCGACCAGCGTCAGGCCGTCCTTCATCTGAGCAGGGAAAAGCTGCAGATCGAAGGACAGGTCATAGTCCTTCAGGCGCGCTACATTCGCTCGCACCTTGCGGTCGATGACCTGATCGGCCGAGGCGGCGAAACGGAAGGCCGGCGTTTCGTGCCAGTGCAGTTGCATGCGCACGCCGCGCAGCAGCTTGTATTTCATCAGCCGATCGATCTGGGGCCTGATATCGTCGACGGTCATGTCGGTGTAGCCGACGATGGCATGCGGCCAGCCGGTTTCGTCGGATGTCTTCTGCAGGAAGGCGACTTCCTTCTCGAAATCCTCCTTGGCCCAGTTGGTCTGGACATAGACGGCCTTCTCGACGCCCGACCCCTTGTGGTCTTCGAGAAACTCCTCGATCGGATAGTCGCGGCGGATCGACTCGTAGGGACCAAAAATACGCGGCACCATCGGCCCGACCAGCCAGGGCTGGTCCTTTTGGCGCCAGATGTGGAAATGCGCGTCGATGGCTTTCTGCATCACGAAACCCTCTTCCAGATTGTCGCCGCCGCTGAAGCAGGGCGGGCGAGCGACAGGATGAAATCGGTGAGGCTTTTCACCGACGAGCCGTCGACGAGGTCGTCCAGTACCGGCAGGATGGCACGAAGTGCAGCCGTTGCCGGCCGGAAGCGCGGGTCGCCGGCTAGCGGTGTGGCCAGCGACAGCCGGAAAGCGCGGGCGCTCAGCCGTCGCATAGCTGTCTCCAACTCGCCATGATCGCCGCGCTCCAGCGCGTCGGACAGGATCACGACCGTGGCACCGCGTGCAAACGACGAGAAGCGCGGCACCGATAGGAAGGCGAGCAGCGTCGGTCCCATGCGGGTGCCGCCGTCCCAATCGTCGACCTGGGCCGCGGCGCGCGCCAGCGCCTGGCCGCGGTCGCGGATGCGCAATGCCCCGGTGACGCGGGTCAGCCGCGTGCCGAAGGTGAAGATTTCGGCGCGGTCGGCACCTTGCACGGCCGCATGTGCCAGCTTGAGATAGTCCGCGGTGTGCAGCTTCATCGAGCCGGAAACGTCGATCAAGAGCAGCAGCTTGCGCGGCACGGTCTGGCGGCGGCGCAGCAGCGGCGAGGGGACGTCGCCATCGGCACTGACGATTTCCCTGAGCGACCGGCGCAGATCGAGCTTTCCGCGCGAGTGGGTGCGTACGGTGCGGAAGGAACGGCGGGCGGGCAGGGCGGATGCGAGCTTGCGGCGGAAAGCGGCAAGGCCGTCATCGTCACGCTGGAAGGCGCGGCTGCTCAACTGCTCCAGTGCCGAGGACAGCTCGCCGCCCTCTTGGGTTTGTTCGGCTTCGATCCGTTCGTCGTCGGCGCCGCCATCATCCTTGATGCGGGTTTCCTCGTCGGCGTCGCCTTCCACCACGGCGGATGTGTTGCCATAAAAGTGGCTCTGGAAATGCGCTTCGAATTCGTCGTGGCGGTCGGGCGGCGGCGCCAGCGTCGCGAGCGCCGCCTCGCGGATGTCTGCCATCGAGCGCGGCCCGAGCAATGTCACGGCCTGCATGAAGCTGGAGACCTGCTCGGGCGCTATGGCGAAGCCGTAGCGGCGCAGCAGCCGACCGAAGCTGAGCAAGGGCGCTGCCGCGCGGGGTAAGCTTGTTTCCCGCATCATTGCGTGGCGCCCCCCTCTGTCCTGCCGGACATCTCCCCCGCAAGGGGGGAGATCAGCAGCTTCGATGCTTCGCTCCGTTCTGCGACGCTGGAGATTGTCGAAAGCCGGAATGACAGCCAATCTCCCCCCTTGAGGGGGAGATGTCCGGCAGGACAGAAGGGGGTGCTGTCCCGCCAGCGTTGCGGAATGAACGGGGAGAACGTGCCGTTGAGGTCTCGGCTCACGCCAGCGCCTCCTCGACAATCCGGCCAAGCTCGGGCTCGATGTAGGAGAGATCCTCCTCGTCCTTGATCAGCACGCCGATGGCGCGGCGGAAGGCTTCCGGCCACGGGCTGCCGCCTTTTTCCAGGATGGTCGCGGCGTTGGCCCATTCGACCGCCTCGGCAATGCCGGGCGGCTTGGCGAGCGGGCGGGCGCGAATGGTCTGCACGGCCGCCGCCACCGCGCGTGCGGTGGCTTGCGCTACATCGCCGGCGCGCAGCATGATGATGGCGGCCTCGCGCTCGGCGTCGGGATAGCCGATCCAGTGGTATACGCAGCGGCGGCGCAGTGCTTCGGCCAGTTCCCGGGTGCGGTTCGAGGTCAGGATGACGATCGGCTGTGCCGTGGCGCGGATGGTGCCGCGCTCGGGAATGCTGATCTGGAAGTCGGAGAGGAATTCCAAAAGCAGCGCTTCGAATTCGTGGTCCGAGCGGTCGATCTCGTCGACCAGCAGCACGCGCTGCTCGGGCGCCTTCAGCACCTGCAGCAGCGGCCGGGCGATCAGGAAACGGTCGTCGTAGATGTCGATCTCATGCTCGCCGGCATGGCGGATGGCGAGCAGTTGGCGCTGGTAGTTCCATTCGTAGAGCGCATGCGCGGCATCGATGCCTTCATAGCATTGCAGCCGCACCAGATCACGGCCGAGCAGCGCGGCGATCGCCTTCGCCGCCTCCGTCTTGCCTACGCCCGGCGCGCCTTCGAGCAGCAGCGGCTTGCCCAGCCGGATTGCCAGGAAGATCGCGGTCGAAAGGCTCTCGTCGGCAAGGTAGCGCGAGGCGGCCAGGTGCTGCGCCACCGCCTCCGGCGAGGTCGCGACAGTCTCGGCGCTTGTCCCTGTCATTCCAGCCCTCAATTCGCCGTTTGCGCCTTCAGCGCGCGCAGGATGCGCTCCGGCGTGATCGGCAGAGTGTCGATGCGCACGCCGACGGCGTCGAAGACGGCATTGGCGACGGCCGGGATCTGCGGGTTGGCGCACATTTCGCCCGGCCCCTTGGCGCCGTATGGTCCGTCCGCCGAAGGCCGCTCCAGAACGATGATCTCGGTCTCGGCGAGATCGCCGGGGCCGGGCATCAGATACTGGTTGAAGTCGGTGCCGCCATGGTCGCGGTTGGGATAATAGGGCTCGGTTGTCTCATAGAGCGCATGGCTGATGCCCATCCAGGAGCCGCCAACCAGCTGCTGTTCGACCATCTTTGGGTTCAGCGCGCGGCCGATCTCGAAGACGTTCTTCACCGTCAGCACGGTAACCTCGCCGGTCTCGTCGTCGACCTCGACCTCGGCCACCGTGCAGGCATGGGCATAACAGGTCGACGGCTTCATCGCGCCGGTTTCCTTCTCGGGATAGGAGCGCGGGATCAGGAACATGCCGCGGCCGGAGATCGAGCGGCCACGCTTGAAATGCGCCGACAGCGCGACATCGAAGATCGAGATCGACTTTTGCGGTGCGCCTTTGACCAGGATGTTGCCCTGTCCATCGGTCTCGAGGTCGGAGGCGTTGACCTCCAACTCCTCGGCGGCCACTTCCAGCATCACCTGGCGCGCTTCCCTTGCCGCCTGGATGACGGCGTTGCCGGCGCGGTGGGTGCCGCGCGAGGCGAATGTGCCCATGCAGTGCGGGCCGGTGTCGGTGTCGGCGGTGTCGACGACGACACGGTCGGTCGGCACGCCGATCGTCTCGGCGCAGATCTGCGCCATGATCTGCTTCATGCCCTGACCGAGATCGACGCTGGAAAGCGTCACCATGAAATTGCCGGTCGGCGTCGAATGCACCAGCGCCTGCGTCGGGTCGCCGCCGAGGTTCATGCCGGTGGGATAGTTGATCGCGGCAACGCCGCGTCCACGCCTGATCGCCATCTCAAGCTCCCTTCACGTAAGACGACATGGCCATGTATTTCTCCGCCACCGGCCAGTTGGCTGCGCGCGAGGCTTCCTGCATGCATTCGATCAGCGCCGCGCCCTCGGTCGGCTGGCGATGCGCCTTCATGTCGCCGTCGCGATAGGCGTTGATGAAGCGGAATTCGAGCGGATCCATGCCGATCAGCCGCGCCAGTTTGTCCATCTGCACCTCCAGCGCGAAGTCGCCGATGGTGACGCCGAAGCCGCGCATGGCGGAGGAGGGCGTGCGGTTGGTGTAGACGCAGTAGGTGTCGATCCAGACGTTTGGGATGGTGTAGGGGCCGGGATAGTGCCCCGCGCCCTTCTGCGCGCCATAGGGCGAGTGGCGCGAATAGGCGCCGGCGTCGGTATAGCCGGTGACCTTGCGCGCGACGATGCGGCCGTCCTTCATGACGCCGTCCTTGATGACGACCTTTTCGGCCGCTCGCGGCGACGAGATCTGCATCTCCTCCTCGCGGCTGTAGATAAAACAGACTGGTCGTCCTGTTAATTTTGCGCCGAGGATGGCGATGGGCTCGACGATGACGTCGACCTTGCCGCCAAAACCGCCGCCGACGGTGCCGCCGACGAAATGCAGTTTGCTGCCCGGCATCTGCAGGATGATCGAGGTGTTGTCGAGCGTGAAGAACATCGCCTGCGTGTTGGTGTAGCAGGTGAAGCGGTCATTGCCCTCGGGTGCCACCACGCAGCCGGTGGTCTCGGTCGGCGCGTGCTCGATCGGCGAGGACTGGTAGCTCTCCTCCAGGATGTGGTCGGCGCCGGCGAAGCCCGCCTCGACATCGCCGAAGCGCACCTTGCGGCACTCGCCGCTGTCATAGAGGTAATAATTCTGGCCGTGATATTCGTTGACCAGGGGCGCGCCGGGCTTCAGCGCCTCTTCCATGTCGAAGACGGCCGGCAGCACCTCATAGTCGACCTTGACCTTGGCTGCGGCCTCCTGCGCGGCACGCTCGGTTTCGGCCAGCACGGCCACCACGGCCTCGCCCTTCCAGCGCACCTTGCCGTCGGCAAGCACCGTCTCGTCCTCCGGCCCGACCTGGATCAGGATCAGGATGGTGTAGACATTGTGCGGCACGTCCTTGGCGGTCAGAATCTTCACCACGCCCGGATGCTTTTCCGCTTCCGAGGTGTCGATCGAGCGGATGCGGGCATGGTGATGCGGGCTGCGCACCATCTTCAGGTGCAGCATGCCAGGGAAATTGCGGTCGGCGAAAAAGGCGGTCTTGCCGGTGACATGGCCTGGCGAATCCGAGCGCGGCCGGGGCTGGCCGATCTCGTTCAGATCGTCCTTGCGGATATCAGTGAAGTAGTTCTTGCGCAGTTCCATTGCTTTGGACCCCTCAGGCCGCGTTCTGCGAATTGGCGCGGGCGGCGGTCAGCACCGCCTGGATGATCGGCTCGTAACCGGTGCAGCGGCAGATGTTTCCCGACAGCGCCTCGACCACCTCGTCGCGGCTGGGGTTGGGTGTGTGGTCGAGCAGCACCTTTGCCGCCATGATCATGCCCGGCGTGCAGAAGCCGCATTGCGTGGCGAACGTGTCGAGGAAGGCGCGCTGCAGCGGGTGCAGCACGCCAGCTTCCGAAAGTCCCGATGTCGTGCTGATGACGGCGCCATCGCAGGTCTCGGCCAAGGTCAGGCAGGAGAGCCTGAGTTCGCCGTCTATGATGACCGAACAGGCGCCGCAGGTCCCTTGATGGCAGCCGCCTTTCGGTGAGGTGTCGCCGATCTTGTCGCGCAGGGCCTGAAGCAGCGTCGTGCCGCTGTCGATGAATTCGGCCTTTTCCGAGCCGTTGAGCGTGAATTGAACCGGAACCTTTGCCATGTTTTCCTCCCAGCGCGCCTGCCCGAACCGGCGGACAGACGCGCGCCCCCGAACGAAATATTATGCGAGCAGCAACCGGCCGAGATGAACCGGCAAGACTTCGGCGCGATACCAGGCGCTGGCGATCGGGTCGGTGATGGGCGAGGTGCCATCACCGGCCGCGGCCAAGGCCGGCGCGATGCCGTCAGCGGTCAGCTTTCGGCCGATCAGCGCTTTTTCCGCCGCCCTGGCGCGCATTGGCCGATCCGCCATGCAGCCGAGCGCGATCCGCGCCGAGGTCACGGTGCCATCCGACGACAGTTCCAGAGCACCGGCTATGCTGAGCACCGAGACGCCCTTGGGCTTGACCCTCGACACTTTCAGGAAGCGGAAACTGTCGGCCTTCGGAAGCGTGAAGCTCACGGAAGTGACGACGGCACGGCTGCCGTCCCGATTGGCCAGAAAAGTCTCGATAGGCGTTTCGCCGCCATCGGTGCCGACCATGGCATCGAGCGCCAGCAGGGCAACAGCGAAATCGCCATAGGGGGCCGGGGCAAAAAGATTGCCGCCGACGGTCGCCATGTTGCGGATGGCCGGGCCACCGACGGCGCGGGCGGCCTTGGCGAGCGTGCCGAGCTCCGGATGGCCGGCGATCGCCGCCATCGTCACCGAAGCGCCGACACGGGCTTTTCCACCGGCAACGGCGATGGTGGACAAAGACGGCTCGGTCGACCTGACAAGGCCGGAAACCGAGACATCGCCCTCATTGGCCGCGCGGACGACCAGCGTGCCGCCGCCGAGATAGCGTGTGCCCTGGGCTTTCAGTGCCGCGTTCGCGTCTTTCACCGTTGCAAAGGTCTGCAGTGCCAGCGCCATGGTTTGGCTCCTGTCAGCTCTGGCCGGCGAAATGGCTTTTCAGAGCGTTGAAGCCGCCCTGAAAGACATTGGCGCCCATGCCCTCGGCCAGCTTGTCTGCCTCCTCGGGCGCGGCGTCGAAGCTGGCGGTCCATTCGGCGTAGGTGCGGTCGCCATCGGTCACGCGCCGCAACTGCAGCGTCGCCTTGTGATTGGTCAGCGGCTGCGGCGTCTCCAGGATGGAGTAGCTGACGAGGAAATTCTGATCGGAAAAATCGAGCAGCTTTTCGCGCAGGCGGGGGCCGCTGGCGAGCTGGAAATTGCGCACGCAGCCGATCGTGGTGGCATCCTTGCCGTCTTCAATGTGGCTTTCCACCATGCGCGGATGCCAGCCCGGCAGCCCGTTGAAGTCGCGTATGCGCGCCCAGACCTTTTCGACCGGCGCGTCGATGACGCTGGATATGGTGACTTTGGCCATTCAAATGTTCCCTTGCAAAAGCGATCCGGTGCAAGGGTAGGGCGGCCATTTCAGCGACGCTTATCAATGCGTCTTGAGCGTGTATCAAGGAGTCTGAAAAACAGTCGACCTTGACTAAACGAGGACAGGTTCAGGCAATCGCCCGCGCGGCCTCGCGGTAGAGCGTCGGCGGCACGCCGACATGGTCGCGGAAAAAGCGCGAGAAATTGCCCTGCGTGGTGAAGCCGAGATTGCAGGCGACCGAGATCAGCGGCTCCCGCGACCATTGCAGCTGCCGCACCGCTTCCTCCATGCGCAGCGTATTCCAGTAGACATTGGGCGTCAGATTGGTCTGTTCCTTGAACAAAGCGAAGAAATGCGGTCGCGACAGGCCGACGCTGCGCGCCACGTCGTCGAAGCAGATGCGCTCGCAGACATTGGCCTTCATCAGCTGGATTGCCTTGCGGACACGGAAATCCTGCATGGTGTTGATGCGGACACGGGCCTCCTGCGGCGCCGAGGCGTCGGCGGCGTCGAGCACGCTATCGATGAAACGCTCGATCTCGTAGTTGGCGATATCGTCGACGCTCTCATTGTCGCTGAGGTGGTCGAGCAGATTGGCGGCGGCCTGATGCAGCCACGGTTCCAGCGTGATCGCGGCTTGTGAGAACAGCGGCGCAGACGAAGGCAGGTCGCGGCGGCGCCGCGCCCAGTCGGGATCGATGTAGAAGGCGAGAAACAGACCGGGCGTCCCGTTTTGCGACAGAACATGGCTGTGCGGCTGGAAGGAGTTGATGCCGGCGGCCGTTCCAGGTCCAAGCCGGACGGTCTCGCGGCCGATGGTCATTTCGCCGGCCGTACCTTCCAGCCAGATGATCAGATGGGCCTCGACATGGGCATGAGTGACGAAGTCGCTTGCGACATTCAGGATAGAAACATGTCCGAACCGGCCCCAGTAGAGCCTGATCGCTTCCGTCATGGGTATATCCTCCCGCAGACGACTGGCCTCCCTTCGCCTGCAACAGGGATTGTGCGGCGGAGTTCGGGGCCGCGTCAAGACGCGCGGGGGCGGCGAGGGCCAATGACGGCCGATGCGGCCGGATTTTCAGACTGAGCGATAGGTTTCCTCTTCTCCCACAAGGGAAGAACGCCCTTCAAACCGAAGCCGTCATGCCGCCATCGACATACAGCGTATGGCCGTTGACGAAAGACGATGCGTCGGAGGCAAGGAACACGGCGGCGCCGATCAACTCGTCGACATTGCCCCAGCGCCCGGCGGGCGTGCGCTTTTCCAGCCAGGCGGAAAATTCCGGATTGTCGACCAGCGCCTGGTTCATCTCGGTGCGGAAATAGCCGGGTGCGATCGCATTGATCTGCAGGCCGTATCTCGCCCAGTCGGCGCACATACCCCTTGTCAGGTTGCGGATCGCGCCTTTGGTCGCGGTGTATGGTGCGATGTTCGGCCTTGCCAGCTCGCTCTGCACCGAGCCGATGTTGATGATCTTGCCCTTGCCGCGCGGGATCATGTGGCGGGCGACCGCCTTGCCGACATGGAAGGCGCCCGACACATTGGTCTTGAACAGGCGCTCCCACTGCTCCTCGGGAAAGTCCTCGAGCGGAGCGCGGAACTGCACGCCGGCATTGTTGATGAGGATGTCGATGGCGCCGATCTCGGCCTCGATGCGGGCAATGTCCGCGTTGACCGCCTGAAAATCGGTGACGTCGAATACCGAGGCGTGCGCCTTGAAGCCGACATCGCGCAGCTTTTCGACGGCGCTGTCGATCCTGGCGGTGTCGCGACCGTTCAGCACTATGCTTGCACCGTGTCCGGCGAGGCCCCGAGCCAGCGCAAAGCCGATGCCTTGACCGGAGCCAGTCACCAGCGCCACCCGCCCCTCGAGGCTGAACAGGGAGTTGGCCATCAAACAGTCTTTTGTTTGACCATGATCTTGCCTGAAAACCGGTTTCCACTTTTCGGGATCATGGTTCTAGTCGCTGCGGCGGAAATTGCGGATGCGGTCGAACAGCACCGCCAGCAGGATGGCGCCGCCGATGAACACACCTTGCCAGAAGGCATTGATGCCGAGCAGACCGAGACTGTTGCGGATCACCTCGATCAGGGCCGCACCGACGATGGCGCCAAAGGCGGTGCCGACGCCGCCAGCCAGATTGGCGCCGCCAATGACGGTTGCGGCGATCACCTGCAGCTCCATGCCGGTGCCGAGATTGGTGGTGACGGCACCCAGCCAGCCGGTCTGGATGATGCCGGCAATGCCGGCCGACAGCGCCGAGATCATGTAGACGGCAACCTTGATCTGGCGCACCGGAACGCCGGTCAGCGTTGCCGCGTGCTCGTTGCCGCCAATGGCGAAGATGTGGCGGCCGAACTTCGTCCAACGCAGGATAAAGCCGGTGATCAGCGCCAGAAGGATCATGTAAAGCACCGGATTGGCGATGCCGAACACCCAGGCGCCGCCGCCCAATGACAGAAGCTTGGCGTGGTCCGGCCCGAACTGGAAGACGACCGTGTTGTTGGAGGCGACCATGGCTAGGCTGCGGGCGATCGACAGCATGCCGAGCGTCACCACAAAGGGTGGAAAGCCGAGATAGGCGATCAGCACGCCGTTGAAGGCGCCAATGGCGAGCGCGGTGGCGATCGAGGCCAGGATGCCGACCTCGATCGAGTAGCCGGCATGCATCGTGACGGCCAAAATCATCGACGACAGGCACAGCACCGAGCCGACCGAGAGGTCGATGCCGCCGGTGATGATGACGAAGGTCATGCCGAGCGCGATAATGGCGACGAAGGTGATGTTGCGGGTGATGTTGTAGAGGTTCTTCGACGTGGCAAACGCGTCGGTGGCAAACGACAGGAACACGCAGGCGAGGATAACGGCGATCACCACCCAGAAGGTCTGGCTGGCAAACACTCTTGCCGGCAGGGATTGCTGCTTGTGTTCGATCGGCTGGTCAATTGTCAGTGCCATCGTCGACCTTCATCTGCTGTGCGTGGTGAAATTCGCTGAAATCAAACCTGTTCGATGGCGCCGGTGATCAGCCCGGTGACTTCCTCGGGCGAGCTCGACGCAATCGTCTTGTCGGCGACCTTGCGGCCGCGCCGCATGACTATGACGCGGTCGGCGACGGTGAAGACGTCAGGCATTCGGTGACTGATCAGCACGACGGCAATGCCTTGATCGCGCAAATGGCGGATCAGGTTCAGCACTTCGGCGACCTGGCGCACCGAGATAGCGGCCGTCGGTTCGTCCATCAGCACGATCTTGGCCTGCGACAGCATGGTGCGGGCGATCGCCACCGCTTGGCGCTGGCCACCCGACATCTGCTTGACGAGATCGCGCGGACGGGTCTCGGACTTCAATTCGGCGAAGAGCTGGCCGGCACGCTTGTACATCGAGGCATAGTCGAGGATGCGGAACGGCCCGACGCCGCGCCGCAACTCGCGGCCGAGATAGACGTTGGCGGCGGCGGTCAGATTGTTGCAGAGCGCAAGGTCCTGGTGGACGATCTCGATGCCGTGCTGGCGGGCTTCCGCCGGCTTGTGCAGGATCAATTCCTTGCCGTCCATGTGCATGGTGCCATGGCTCGGGCGGAAATTGCCGGCGATCATCTTGACCAGCGTCGACTTGCCGGCGCCGTTGTCGCCCATGAGGCCGACCACCTGTCCGGGCTCGATCGACAGCGACACGTCGTTGACGGCCTGGATGGCGCCGAAATGCCTTGAGATGTTGGTGAGTTCGAGAACCGCCACCAGCCTTTGCCTCCCCGTGATTTGCGACCTGCTGCTGTTCCCGGCGTGGATGCCGACGCTGCTTTGGCCTCGCTCTCCCCGGCTCCTCCCGAAGACGGCGTTAGCGTTCTTTTACGCAAAAGCCGGCGCACGTCAATCAATTGTCGGACGAATTGGGCCAGGACTATTTTAAAAATCCGTTTTGTAGGACAAATAGCATTGACGTTGGCGCCAAGCCGATATTAGCTAAGCGTCGGAGGAGATTATGCCGATCTCCGCTGGCGGTTCGCCGGCCGGAATCGGCGGAGGTTTGACGGCCCAAGATCAAGCGGCACCTGTGTGTGAGTTGATCTGAAGCCGAATCTGGAAATGCTTATCGATCTGTCCTGGCGACACGAGCGCTCGCGAAACGACCCTCGGTCATCACGCATCCGGTCGATCTGTATGGCGGGCACGCCGTGTCCGTTTGTTTCAAGGGAGGACTGACATGAGGAAAACACTTTTGCTCGCCGCCGTCGCCGCAATGGCGTTGGGTGCCGGGCCGGCTTTGGCCAAGAAACAGCTCGTCATTGTCGTGAAAGGTCTCGACAATCCGTTCTTCGAGGCCATCCACCAGGGCTGCGAGAAATGGAACAAGGAAAACGCCAGCTCGGAGTATGAATGCTTCTACACCGGTCCGGCGTCGACTTCGGACGAGGCCGGCGAGGCGCAGATCGTCCAGGACATGCTGAGCAAGGCCGACACGGTCGCGATGGCGATCTCGCCGTCCAACGCGCCGCTGATCGCGCAGACGATCAAGAGCGCCAATCCGACGATCCCGATCATGACGGTCGATGCCGATCTCAGCAAGGAAGACGCAGGTCTTCGCAAGACCTATCTCGGTACCGACAATTACCTGATGGGCAAGAAGATCGGCGAGTACATCAAGAAGGGCAAGCCGAATGGTGGCACGATCTGCACCATCGAAGGCAACCCGGCAGCCGACAACATCCTGCGCCGTGCGCAAGGCATGCGTGACGCACTGTCGGGCAAGGAAGGCCTTGCCGCACTTGCGGGTGAAGGTGGTTGGACCGAAGTTCCCGGCTGCCCGGTGTTCACCAATGACGATGGCGCCAAGGGCGTGCAGGCGATGACCGACATCCTCGCCGCCAACCCCAAGCTGGACGCCTTCGGCATCATGGGCGGCTGGCCGCTGTTCGGCGCGCCGCAGCCCTACCGCGATCTGTTCGGGCCGCTCAAGGACCGGATCGCCAGCAACGACTTCGTCATCGGCGCCGCCGACACGATCGGCGACGAAGTGGCGATCGCTCGTGACGGCCTTGTAACGGCTCTGGTCGGCCAGCGGCCGTTCGAAATGGGCTACAAGGCACCGTCGGTGATGATCGACCTGATCGAAGGCAAGGCGGTCGCCGATCCGGTGTTCACCGGCCTCGACGAGTGCACCAAGGATACGGTCGACACCTGCATCCAGAAGTAGGTTCTCGATTTCGGGGCGCCCGGTTGCGGGCGCCCCGTCATTCCTGAACGGAAGCGGTAATTCCCGAACGGACGCAATAGTTGGGGCAATCGGCTCCGGCTTTGCCGCGCCCGTGATCTGGATTTTTCGGCAACGAGATCGGCGCCCGTACGGTTCGGACCAGTCCGGACGACAGACGGTCGACGCATTGGAACGTGGATGCCGGACGAGAAGTCAAGCAAGCGAACCGACCTAACCAAGGCACAAGCGAGCCACGGTCCGGCTGTCATGCGGAAGGCTGGTGCCGCGCATTTTGCGGGGGCGAGCGTCCATGTCTCGTTGGCCGGCGAGATTGGCCTGCGGATCGTGCGTGGCGACTATCCGCCCGGCACCATCCTGCCCAACGAGTCCAAATGGGCCGAGATCTTCAATGTCAGCCGTTCGGCGGTGCGCGAAGCCATCAAGATGCTGATGGCGAAAAGCCTGTTGGCCTCACGCCCCAAGATCGGCAGTTGGGTCGAGCCGAAGGAGCGCTGGAACCTGCTCGACCGCGACGTTCTGGCCTGGTACGCGACGGCGCCCGACCGCGAGGCGTTCCTGCGAACCGTGCAGGAGTTTCGTCATATCATCGAGCCGGAAGCGTCGGCCTTTGCCGCCATGCGGCGCAGCGACGAGCAAATGGCGGAAATCAGCCAGGCCTGCCGCGACATGGGCGAGGCCTTGAGCCTGCAGGAGCGTATCCGCGCCGATACGCGCTTTCATCTGGCCATCCTGCGCGCTTCCGGCAACGACCTTCTGGTGCCGCTCGGCGTGCTGATCGAATCGGCGCTCGACCATCTCTTCGCATTCACGACACAGCAGGTCGCCGATCAGCGCCAGGCGCAGAAGCTGCATGAGGCGATCGAAAAGAACATCCGCCTGCAGCGCCCAGCCGCTGCGCGCAACGCCGTGCACAAGCTGCTTGCAGATACCGACGATGGGATAGGGCGGTGGCGGCGGTGATCGGCGCCGGCGTTGGGCAATCGGTTAAATGGTCTGTTTCTTGCCATCCTTCATCGGCATCAGGTCGACACCGTTCACCCCAGCGATATGCGTCGCCAGCATCGGTACGAATTGCTCGGCCGGGCCGGTTGCATGGGCACCGGCGAAGGAGTTCTTGGTGGCGTTGCCGAGCGGGTTGGCAATGCCGGCCGCACCCGCCATCGATTCCAGATAGGTCAGGTCCTTGAAGGCATTGGCGATGGTGAATTTGTGCGCGTCGCGGTCACCTTCCAGCGTCCAGCGCATGAAGGTCTGGTAGAAGCCGCAATCCATGCGGCCATTGCGAATGACGCTGTCGAAGCGCGGCGGCGAGATGCCGACCTTCTCAGCCAGTGCCAGTGCCTCGGAATATATCGCTGCGTAGCCAAGCGAGATGAAATTGTTGAGCAGCTTCATGCGATGGCCATCGCCGGTGTCGCCGATATGGACGATGCGGCCGGCCCAGGTTTCGATCACCGGTTTCACCCTGGCAAAAAGGGCGTCCGGCGCGCCGACCATGGCGTCGAGCGTGCCTTCCCAGGCTTCCTTCGGCGTGCGGCTGAGCGGCGCGTCGACAAAATCGATGCCGAGCGCCTTAAGTTCCGCTGCCAGCGCCACCGTCGAGACCGGATCGGAGGTCGAGCAGTCGACGACGACCGAGCCCTTTTTCAAGCCCTCCTTGAGGCCGCCGGGGCCGCGAATGATGGCTTCGACCTCGCGCGAACCGGTGACGCAGATGAAGACGATATCAGATGCCGCCGCCACATCGCGCGAGGTCGATGCTTCCGTGGCGCCGCGGCCAAGCAGGTCTTCCGCCGGTTTGCGGTTCTTGCGGCCGAGGAAGGTCAGACTGTAGCCCTTGTCGACGATGTTCTTGGCGATCCCGTGGCCCATCAGGCCAAGCCCGATGAAGCCGATCTTTTCGCGCGCGGCAGTCGTGTTCATGTCTTCAAGTCCTGTTGCAATGATTGATGTCAGGCGCTGCCGTTTTGCAGGCGAGGGTGGTTGCAGATGGCGATATTGTCTGACAATACACATAAATCCCTGAGGATGTGGAGAGCAAAATGACAAAACGGATCATGTTCACCGGCGGCAGCGGCAAGGCCGGACGCCATGTCGTCCAGTATCTGGTCGAGCAAGGCTGTCAGGTGCTCAACATCGACACCAGGCCGCTCGACAATCCCAAGGTGCGCACGCTGATCACCGACATCACCGACAGCGGGCAGGTGTTCAACGCGCTGTCGAGCTATATGGGCCTGCATGAATTCGACCCCTCGCTGCGCCCGCAGCCGGTCGATGCGGTGGTGCATTTCGCCGCCATCCCGCGCATCATGATCACCACCGACAACGAGGTGTTCCGCATCAATGCGCTCGGCACCTACAATGTCATCGAGGCGGCGGTGAAGCTCGGTATCCGCAAAATTATCATCGCCTCCAGCGAGACGACTTATGGGCTTGTGTTCGCCAACGAGCCGCGCGATCCCAAATATTTCCCGCTCGACGAGGAGTATGACGTCGACCCGATGGACAGCTATGCTTTGTCCAAGGTCGTCAACGAGAAGACGGCGCGGGCCTTCGCCCAGCGCAACGGCACCGACATTTATGCCCTGCGCATCGGCAACGTCATCGAGCCGCACGAATATTCACTGTTTCCGAAATGGTTCGCCGATCCGGGTTTCCGCAAGCGCATCGCCTGGAGCTATGTCGACGCGCGCGACCTTGGCCAGATCACGCTGCGCGCCATCGAGAAGGACGGCCTCGGCTATCAGGTGATCAACGCCGCCAATGACGACACCTCATCCGACCTGCCGACTGCCGAACTCCTGAAGCGGTTCTACCCCGGCGTGCCGGTGAAGGCCGAGCTCGGCGAATACGAGACGCTGCTGTCGAACCGCAAGGCGCGCGACGTGCTGGGCTTCCGCCCGGAGCATAGCTGGCGCAAATACGTCAAGCAGGACTGATCCGCGAAGCAATCGAGCTGATCTGTGCACAGCGGGCGGCTTTGCGGTGCAAGCCGCTTGCCGCGCTTGACAGCCTGCTTAATACGGACTTTCTGGAACCCATGCGGGACGCGAAGCCGAACAAGGAAAAATCGTTGGGGAAAGCGGCCTCCGGGGACCGTCCGGGCGGCGTTCGCCGGGCGGACGCCGCCCGTATTCCTGGCTCCAGCGTCCACGCCTCGCTGGCCAGCGAAATTGGCCTCAGGATCGTGCGCGGCGACTATCCGCCTGGTACCATCCTGCCCAATGAAGCGAAATGGTCGGAGACCTTCAGCGTCAGCCGCTCGGCGGTGCGCGAGGCGATCAAGATGCTGATGGCCAAGAGCCTTTTGGCCTCACGTCCCAAGATCGGCAGCTGGGTCGAGCCGAAGGAACGCTGGAACCTGCTCGATCGCGATGTGCTTGCCTGGTACGCGACGTCGCCAGATCGCGAAGTGTTCCTCAAGACGGTGCAGGAATTCCGCCACATCATCGAGCCGGAAGCGACCGCGTTTGCCGCCATGCGAAGAACTGACGAGCAGATGGCCGAGATCAGCCTGGCCTGCCGGGAGATGGGAGAGGCGACGAGCCTGCAGGAGCGGACCCGCGCCGACACGCGCTTCCATCTTGCCATCCTGCGGGCTTCGGGCAACGACCTGTTGGTGCCGCTCGGCGTACTGATCGAATCCGCCTTCGATCACCTCTTTGCCTATACGACGCGGGAGATCGACGATCTCAACCACGCGCAGAAGCTGCACGAGGCAATCGAGAAGAACATCCGCCTGCAGCGCCCCGACGCGGCGCGCAATGCAGTGCGCAAACTGCTCGCCAACACAGACGGCGTCATCCGCGCCCGGTAGGGCCGGCCGCCGCTAATCATCCTTGTCACGTCCGAAGGCGCTGCGCAGTTCATCCTTGGCGTCCTCAAGCACTTTTTTGCGCGCGGCAGGCAAGTTCTTGCCGGCGCGGTTGATGTAGAAGTTCAGCATCGACATGGCCGACTGGAACGGCTCGGCCTTGCGCCGGTGGCTGTGTTCGGCGGATCGCTTGAGCGAGGCGGCGATCTTCCTGGCGTCGTCGGATTCGAAGACGTGATCCTCAAGATCCATCGCGTCGCTGTGCTCGGTCACCTCGGCCGACCATTTTTTCCTGGTGGCGGTCATCGCAGGACTCCTCTGCAGGGTAGGCTGCCAGGAAACTCCGCACATCGGCATCGGTTCCGCCCTGGCTCTGGAGCCACGGATTTGCCAGCTGTGGCGCTGCTGCGACCCGAGAATGCGCCGATAGTGGCGCAAACGGCAGCCGATCTCCGAGACCGCCGACAGGAAACGCCTTGACCCGAACCGACAGCATCCAGCCCGGCCCCGGCATCGACAGCTCCTATGCCTGGATGCGGCTTGCCATCTCGATGCTGCTGGCGACGATCGGCGCCGTCGGAATGTGGGCAGTCGTCGTCGTGCTGCCCGCGGTGCAGGCCGAGTTCGGCGTCGACCGCGCAGCGGCGTCCATGCCTTATACTGCGACCATGGTCGGCTTTGCCGCCGGCAACGTGCTGGTCGGCCGCGCCATCGACCGGATGGGATACTGGATCCCGGCGCTGCTCTCTTCGATTGCGCTTTCCGCCGGCCTGCTTCTCGCGGCGCTGTCGACCTCGATCCTGCAATTCACGCTTGCCCAAGGAGTGCTGATCGGTATCGGCACGTCGGTGATCTTCGGGCCGCTGATCGCCGATATCTCGCACTGGTTCAACCGCCGGCGCGGTGTCGCGGTGACCGCGGCGGCCGCCGGAAACTACCTCGCCGGAGCGATCTGGCCGACCATCATGCCGACGCTGATAAAGGCGGAAGGCTGGCGCTTCACTTATGCCGCCATCGGCATCTTCTGTCTGGTGACTATGGTGCCGCTGGTGCTGATGCTGCGGCGCGGTGCCCCAGTTGCGGCTGCCGCCGGTTCGCCCGGAAGCCGGCCGGTGCAGTCGATGCCGCTGTCGCCGGCGGCGTTGCAGGTGCTGCTGGTCGTCGCCGGCCTCGGCTGCTGCGTGGCGATGTCGATGCCGCAAGTGCATATCGTCGCCTATTGCATGGACCTTGGCTACGGCGTCGCACATGGCGCCGACATGCTGTCGATCATGATGGCAGGCGGCGTCGTCAGTCGGCTGGCATCGGGCTTTCTCGCCGACCGCATCGGCGCGGTGTGGACACTGATGATCGGCTCGGTGCTGCAATGCCTGTCGCTGCTGTTCTACATCCCATTCGACGGGCTTGCCTCGCTCTATGTGGTGTCGCTGGTGTTCGGCCTGTCGCAGGGCGGTATCGTGCCTTGCTACGCGATCATCGTGCGCGACTACATGCCGGCCAAAGAGGCTGGCCAGCGTATCGGCATCGTCTTGATGGCGACGATCTTCGGCATGGCGATCGGCGGCTGGATGTCGGGCTGGATCTACGATTTGACCGGCTCCTATGCGGCTGCGTTCCTCAACGGCATCGCCTGGAATTTGCTGAACATACTGGCGATCGGGCTGCTGTTGTGGAAGGCACGGCGCAGCACAGCCGTGATGGCCTGAGCTCACCCTGCCCAATGGTCCGGGAGCTGCGCGGCTTGACAACCACCCAAGGCTGCGCGACGCCGGAAGGCGGATGGGTGCGGCAACAGGCCGATTTGGCATGACGACGGTGGCAAAGACCCTGAATATGGTTCTAAAGGCGCTTGGCTGCACAAGCCCGTCGCCAGGAGTGCGCCCTTGACCAAGCCGCGCTCGCGCCGGGGCGGCGGCCGCCCTACCATCGCGGATGTCGCGCGCAAGGCCGGCGTTGGTGCGATCACCGTGTCGCGCGCCCTGCGCGAGCCGGAGCGTGTGTCCGAAGAGCTGCGCCGCCAGATCCAGGCCGCCGTCGACGAACTGGGCTATGTGCCGGACCCGAATGCCCGGGCCCTGGCCTCGGCGCGCGCGGAGGTGTTCGGCGTGCTGGTGCCGTCGCTTACCAACAACGTCTTCGCCGAGGTGGTGCGCGGCATCTATGACAGCCTGTCGGCCAGCCCCTTCCGCATCCAGCTTGGCAACACCCACTATTCCGGCCTCGAGGAAGAGCGGCTGCTGCAGGTGTTCGGTTCGCAACGGCCGGCAGCGTTGATCGTCGCCGGCATCGATCAGACACCGGCTTCGCGAAAGCTGCTGGAAAGTGCCGGCTGCCCTGTGGTGCAGGTCATGGAAACGGGTCCCGATCCGGTCGACATGATGGTCGGCTTCTCGCATCTGGATGGCGGCAGGGCGGCGAGCGAGCATCTGATCGAGGCGGGCTATCGCCGCATCGGCTTCATCGGCGCGCGCATGGATCCGCGTTCGCAGCGGCGCCTTGCCGGCTATCGCGCGGCGATGGAGGCCGCGGGCCTGTTCGACCCGCGCCTCGTCACCACTACGCCGGTGCTGTCCAGCGTCTCGCTCGGCCGCGAGATGTTCCGCGATGCGCTGGCCAAGGTGCCGACACTCGACGGTGTCTTCTGCAACAATGACGATATCGCGCTCGGCGTCTTGTTCGAATGCCATCGCGCCTCGATCGCGGTACCGAAGACGATCGGCATCGTCGGGTTCAACGATCTCGACATGATGCAGGTGGCGTTTCCTTCGGTCACCAGCATCCGCACCCATCGTTATGAGATCGGCCGGCGTGCCGTTGCCATGGCGCTTGCGGCGATCGCCGGCAACAGACCGGAGCAACGGATCGTCGACCTCGGTTTCGAGCTCAAGCGCCGCGAGAGCACGGCGCGTTGAAACGCACAGGAGCAACTGTGCAAATGCCGGTTTACACGCCAATTTGGTAGCGCTACCATTTCCCGCAGGCAGGTGCATAAACGACAGGGCGTACCTGTTTATTATACATAAGCGACAACTAATACTTGTTTATTATGGATAATATGATAGTTTTCGTACCGCTGGGGGCGACAAGGGAGGAACCGGGTCGGCCACCACGGGCGGCCAAGGACGCGCATGGCGAGGCGGGAGGTGCCGGTCCATCGCGCGAAAATTCGCGTTGCGAAACGAACAATCTGAACTGCAATCGGGAGGATTATCGATGATCAAGTCACTTGTTGGTGGCGTCGTTGCCGCCACTGCATTCGTCATGCTCAATTCGGCCGCCATGGCCGCCGGACCCGAAATCGTGTCGGGTCCCGCCGCTCAGGCGGACTGTTTCGCGCCGTGGAGCGCGGAGACCAAATTCTTCAAATATCCCAAGAAGGAAGGGCCGTTCCGCATCGCCTTTGCCAATGGCTATATCGCCAATACCTGGCGCATCCAGATGGTGCAGACGGCCAAGGCCTACGCCGCACAACCTGAAGTCAAAGCCAAGATCAAGGAATTCAAGGTCGTCTCGACGGGCGAGGACGTGCCGGCACAGATCTCGGCGATCAACAATTTCATCGATTCCGGCTATGACGCCATCGTCACCGACGCCCAGAACCCGACGGCCTTCGGTCCGGTCATCAAGCGCGCCAAGGAAGCCGGCATCGTGCTGGTCGCCTTCGACAACATCCTCGACACCAAGGACGCCATCAACGTCAATGTCGATCAGAAGGGCCTTGGCGAATTGTGGGCCAAGTGGCTGGTCGCCAAGATTCCGAACGGCGGCAAGATCCTGGAAGTGCGCGGCGTCGCCGGCACCTCGGTCGACACCGATCGTCACAACGGCATCCACGAGGTCTTCGACGCGTCCGGCAAGAAGTGGGACGTGACCGAAGTCGCCGGCAAATGGGATGACGGCGTGGCACAGAAAGTGACCGCGGATGCGATCGCCACCAACGGTCCGTTCGACGGCATCACCGGGCAGGGCGGCGACACCGGCATCGTGCAGGCGATGATCGACGCCAAGCATCCGTTCGTGCCGTTTGGCGGCGAGACCGAGAACGGCTTCCGCAAGTTCTGCGCCGCGCATTCGGCCGACGGGCTGAAGTGCTCGTCCGCAGGCTCGGGTCCGGCTCAGGTCGCCGTCGCCATCAAGACCGCGATCGCCGCACTCGAAGGCGAGGTTGTGCCACAAGAGGTGAAGCTGCCGCTGGCGATCGCCGAAGACCCGAACTTGAAGGAAGGCACGGATTATTTCCCCAAGGAATCCGATAATTTCTTCGTCGGCAATTCCTTCCCGACCTGCGGCATCAATTTCAGCGCCCAGGAAATCATGGGTCAGACCAAGGAAAACCAGTAAATCATCGCTGGCTGTCACCTGGCGGGCGGGGGGGGGGGGGGGGGGCGGGGGGGTGGGGGCGGGGGCGGCCCCGGCCGCGGCCGGCGCCTCGGCGGCGGCAGGTGCGGCCGGCTTGGGCTGAACGGGCTTCGGCGCC
>NZ_JAMYOI010000022.1:0-113954 GCF_040319775.1 Mesorhizobium sp. M0870 | reverse complement strand
GCCAGCAAAACTACCCGCACACCTCATCCGATTAAGACAACGGCTGGGAGACCTCATCCTCCCAAAAACACGGGGGCGATCATGCTCCCGTGTCGTCAAAAAGCTACCAGCCAAATATCCTGTCAGAACACTGAAGGTGCCTAAGTGAACTGCATTAGGGATGAACCCGGCCTTTTTCATTTGTTTGGTTGCTTATTCCGCCGGTGCCTCGGCAACCTCGCGCGAGCGGCCGAGCGTGATCTTGGCCAGCGTGAAGGAAATCACCGCACACAGCGTGATGCCGGCCACCATCGGCAGCGGCGTACCGTCGAAGAACACGCCGGCGACACCCATGGCGAGCGCGCCGATGGCGAAATGCAGCGTGCCCATTAGAGCAGACGCCGTACCGGCGATCTCGCCATGCTCTTCCATGGCCAGCACCGAGGTGGTCGGAATGACCAGGCCAAGGAAGCCGTAGCCGACGAACAGCAGTGCCGCCATCACGTCGAGCCGGTCGATGCCTGTCGCCATTACCGCGAACAGCACCACCATCGTCGTCGCATAGCCGGTCACCGCGATGCGCACCACGCGCCTCAGGCCGAAGCGCTCGGCCAGCAGCCCCGTCATCTGCGACATGCCGATGAAGGCCACCGCGTTGATCGAGAAGAACACGCTGTAGACCGAAGGCGACAGCCCGTAATGGTCGATCAGGATGAACGACGAACTCGACAGATAGACGAAGAAGCTGGCAATGCCGAAGCCGGCGATCGCCGTCAGACCGAGGAAGTTGCGATCACCCATCAGGAAGCGGTAGGCCGACAGCGCGGTGCCGAACGAGGACCCGGCGCGATCTTCCACCGGTCGCGTCTCCTTGAGCGAAGTCGCCAGAAGGATGGTGGCCAGCAGAGCCGCGCCCGTCACCGTCCAGAACACGGCGCGCCAGCCGAAATTCTCGATGATCACGCTGCCGGTCAGCGGCGCCAGGATCGGCGACACCGAAAACACCAGCATCAGCAAGGACATCAGCTTGGCGGCCTCATTACCGGTGTGCAGGTCGCGCACGATGGCGCGCGGAACGGCCATGCCGGCGCTGGCGCCAAGCCCTTGCAGGAAACGGAAAGCGATCAGCCATTCGATGGTCGGCGCCATTGCCGAACCGATGCCGCCAACCATGAACAGCGCAAGACCGCCATAAAGCGGCAGCTTGCGGCCGACCATGTCGGAAATCGGCCCGACGGCGATCTGGCCAAACCCCATCGACAGGAAGAAGATCAACAGGCTCATTTGCACGGCAGCGGTGCTGGCATGCAGATCCGCGCCGATCGACGGCAGCGCGGGCAGATACATGTCGATGGCGAACGGGCCGATGGCGGACAACAAGCCGAGCACGACCGCGATGCGGAGGAATTTGGGACTCATGATAAAGGCTTCTTTCAAATCTGGTTGCCGCCGCCAGGCGACGTCTAACCTAGGACGTTCCCTCCCGTGAGATTCCGACACCTCAAGAGCGAATTCTATTCGTCTCTCTCACGCGAAATCTCTTTATCTTGTGTCCACAAATTTAGACACTCTTGTCTAAATCGTCAATCACCTCTATATAGTTTTTTATGAAGCTGCACGTTTCTCCTGACATTTTCCCGCCACGCGGCCATGAGGCCAAGCGCCTCTCGATCGTCGATTCCGCGGCTGCCGTGTTTTGCCGCGAAGGTTTCGCCGGCGCCAACATCGATCTGATCGCGGCCGAAGCCGGCGTTTCGCGCCAGACGATCTACAACCATCATGGCGACAAGCAGAAACTGTTCGTCGCCGTGGTCCGCGACCTCACCGAACGCTGCAATGCCGGCATCTTCGCCACCATTGCCACCTTCCCCGACCAGCCCAAGGATCTCGAAGCCGATCTGATCGGCTTTGCCGTGCGCTTGAACCAGAATTGCATCTGCAACCGCGACGGAAAATTCCTGCGCAAGCTGATCCAGACCGAAGGCGAGCGCTATCCCGAACTGTTTGCCGAATGGCGCGAACAGGGACCGGGCAGAACATGGCCGGCAATCGCCGCCCGCTTGGCCCGCCTCGCCTATGGCGGCTATCTCACGATCGAGGACCCGGATGTGGCGGCACGCCAGTTCCTTGGCCTCGTCAATGCCGAACTGCAGACCACCTTCATGCTTGGCGGCTCGCCGCGCGAGGACGAGGTGCTGCAATCCGCGACCAATGGCGTGCGCACATTCCTGCGCGCCTTCGGCAAGCGCCGGTCCGCGGCATCGTCCGAAAAGCAAAGCGCGCTCGCCAGCGCCTGAGCGATCAAATCGCTGGCAATAGTCTTCGCTTCCGCGCGAGGGTGATCTATATGCGGTTTACGCCGCCCTCAAGCTTGATTACAGCTATGCGGACGATTCAACGGAACCCGACCGCCACATGGCCGACGACCACATCCGCTACGACATTCTGGCCCAGGAGGCGTTGCGCGGCGTCATGCGCAAGGTCCTGGCCGAGGTCGCGCGCACCGGCCTCCCCGGCAACCACCACTTCTTCATCACCTTCCTGACCGGCGCGCCGGGCGTACGCGTGTCTTCGCGGCTGCGCGAGCGCTATCCCGAGCAGATGACCATCGTCATTCAGTTCCAGTATTGGGACCTGAAGGTGACCGATACCGGCTTCGAGGTTGGCCTGTCCTTCTCCGATGTGCCGGAAAAGCTCGAAATCCCGTTTTCGGCCGTACGCGGCTTCTATGATCCGTCGGTCAATTTCGAACTCGAATTCGACGTCAAGACGGATGGCGCGGCAGCCGAGGAACCAGCCGCTCCAGCCTCGCCTGAGCCGTTGACCATCGTCTCCGAGAAAAAGCCGAAGGCGGAGAAGAAGGCAGCTGCCGCCGAGGCGGAGAAGAAGCCCGCAGCGGCGGACGCCAGCACCAAGGGCGCCGAAGTGGTCTCGCTCGACGCCTTCCGCAAGAAATAGGCCTGCGGTTCACGCCATGGCTGACATCGTCAATCTCCGCCAGGCTCGCAAGCAGAAGGCGCGGGACGAGAAAGTGCGCGTCGCCGAACAGAACCGGGCACTGTACGGTCGCTCCAAGGCAGAGAAGCAACGCGACCGCATAGTCGCCGACAAGGCCGAAAATTTCGTCGCTGGGCACCGCCGCGAGCCATCCGGCGCCGAAGACGACCAGTGAGCTGTCACCAGTGAGCGCGGTCGAAAAGCGCTCGGTGACCATTCGTGGTCACCGCACCAGCTACTCGCTTGAAAAGCCCTTCTATGAGGACCTCGTCGCGATCGCGGCGACCAGGGAGCTGACGCTCGCTGCGCTTGTCGCCGAAGTCGACGAGACGCGGCCCCGCGACACCAACCTGTCCTCGGCGCTGAGGCTCTATGTGCTGGAGTGGGCGAAGCACGCAGAGAGAATCTAAAGGCTTTCGACGGCGTCGTTCTTTTTCGTGTGTCTGGTGCCGAAGCCAAGCAAGGTCGAACGCTCGCGCTCCTCGGCTTGTTTCCTGGACCGCACGCGCATCAAATCCTTCCAGCCGACATAGCCGACCAGCAACGAGCCTTCGCGAGTGACGACGGGCAGATGAGAGACGTTGGCCAGCAGCAGTTTGTCGGAGAGGCCTTCGAGATATTCGTCCGGATAGGCCAGCGTCACCTTGCTGCCGGCCAGCAGTTCGCCAAGCGTGGTGGTGCGGTGCGTGCCGGCGCGTCTCCAGCGCAATATCGCCGGCGGATCGATGAGGCCCAGCACATGGCCGCGCTCATCGACCACCGGGAAACTCGGATGCCGTGTTTCCGGCGCTGTCAGGAACGCTGCCGCGCCATGCAGCGTCATCGTCGCCGGCACGCTTTCGACTTGTGACGTCATCACCTCGCGCACCCTGGTCAGGGCGAAAGGGTCGACGCGGTATTCGCGAACCAGATGATGTCCCCTTCTGGCGATCTTTTCGGTCAGGATCGATCGCTTCATCAGAAGCACGGTGACGGCGTGCGCCGCAGCGCAGGCAGCAATCAGCGGCACCAGCATATGCGTGTTGCCGGTCAGTTCGACGGCGAAGAACGTGGCGGTCAGCGGCGCACGCATCGTGCCGCCCATGGTGGCGGCCATCGCCAGCAGCGCCCAGAAACCCGGATCCGCGGCAGGCAGAACGCCGGCGAGCACAGCGCCCATGGCCCCGCCCATGATCAACAGCGGCGCCAGCACACCTCCCGACGTTCCCGAGCCGAGCGCTACCGACCAGATGATCGCCTTCACCACCAGCAGGAGGAGTGCTGCCGTCGCGACGGTGCGGCCGTCCAGCATGTCAGTGATGTTGTCATAGCCGACGCCGAGCGCGTGCGGCTCGATCAGCCCGCCGATGCCGACCACCAGTCCGCCAAGCATCGGCCACCACATCCAGTGGATCGGCAGCTTCTGAAAACCGTCCTCGCAGGCATAGACCATCTGCGTCAGCAGCCCCGACAAAAGTCCTGCACAAACGCCGATCGCCACCCAGCCGGCAAGGCCGACAAAGGACACCTCCATGCCGCCCTGAAACGGAAAGATCGGTCCGGGCAGATGCAGCATGGTGCGCTCCACCTCGGCGATAACAGCCGCGACCGCCACCGGGATGAAGCTGCGCGGAGTCCATTCGAAAAGCAGCAGTTCGACCGCAAGCATGATGGCGGCGATCGGGGTTCCGAACACCGTGGTCATGCCCGCCGCAGCACCGGCCACCAGCAGCGTCTTGCGTTCGTTGTCGCTGACCGGCAGCATCTGCGCGATCAGCGAACCGATCGCGCCGCCGGTCATGATGATCGGGCCCTCGGCGCCGAACGGTCCGCCGGAGCCGATCGAGATCGCCGACGACAGCGGCTTCAGGATCGCCACCTTGGCGTCGAGTCTGGAACGCCCGAGCAGGATGGCCTCTATGGCTTCGGGAATGCCGTGACCGCGGATCTTCTCGCTGCCGAAGCGCGCCATCAGGCCGATGATCAGCGCACCGATCACAGGGACGATGACGGAGGCATAGCCCAGCGGCGTGTCCTCGAGCTTCAGATCGGCGAGCGTGAACTGGCCAAAATAGGCGATGTTGGTGGCCAGCCGGATCAGCTTCAAAAGCGCGATGCCGGCAACCAGTCCAGCTGTCGCCACCACCACGGCAATGGCGGCGACGAACAGCACCCTGGCATCCGTGGTGAAATCGCGCAGATGCTCCGGGTTCGAGTGAGGGGTCTTCATGGCAGTTTGCTTCCTGGCGGCGCGCCGTATGTCTGAGATGCGGCACGGTCGAAGCGGCCAGCCGGGCTTGTTGGTGGATATGTATCGTAACACGATATAAATATTCAAGCCGGTTTCGCCCGAAATCCGTTTGAGCTTTCGCCGGAAAACGAACACATGTCTGATATGTCGCAGCCACAAAAATCACGCCCCGCCATCAGCCAAGCCGATTACCAGCGGCTATCGGAGTTTCGCTACCTGATCCGCCGCTTCCTCGAATTCAGCCAGGTCCAGGCGGAAGACGCCGGCCTGACCCCGCGCCAGCATCAGGCGCTGCTGGCGATCAAGGGATTCCCCGGCGGCGGCCCGGTGACGGTTGGCGATCTCGCGGAACGCCTGCGCATCCGCCACCACAGCGCCGTCGAACTGGTCAACCGCCTTTGCGAAGCAGGGCTGGTCGCCAGAAATCAGGACAAGGACGACCACCGCCGCGTGCTGCTGCAACTGACCGAGCGCGCCGACGATTGCCTGGCCGAGCTGTCGGCGGCACATCTCGACGAGCTTTCACGCATCGAACCGATGCTGCGCCGGCTGCTCGATCGGGACCATGCGTAAGGCTCCAGACCTTGCACGAAAACGGCACCGAACTATTTTCCCGGCCTCCCGAATCCTTTGGCTTCGCCACAACGTCTCGGACGTAAGCGGCCCGCAAAGCGCAGGGCACGAAGAGGAAAAAACGCGATGAAACGCCACCTGATACGCTACAAGACGAAACCGGAACGGACCGATGAGAATGAACGGCTGGTCAAGGCCGTGTTCCAGGAGCTGCGGGAAAAGTCGCCGGAAGGTGTTCGCTACATGACATGGCGGTCCGACGACGGGACCTTTGTCCATCTGGTCGAGACGGAAACCGAGGCCCATGCCGACATCATCACCGGGCTGGCGGCATTCGAGGCCTTCCAGAGCGGCATCAGGGATCGCTTGATCGAGCGTCCGCAGCGCGAGGAAATGACCGTGGTGGGCCACTACCGGCTGCTGGACCAGTAACGGCAAACAGAGGTGCATGAACATTCCTGGCGAGATCCGCGAGCCTTTTGACCGCCTGTTCGGCGAAATGCGTCCCAAACTGCACCGCTACTGCGCCCGCATGGCCGGCTCGGTCATCGACGGCGAGGACGTGCTGCAGGAAGCCCTGGCCAAGGCGTTCGAGGCGCTGCCGGATGCCGGCCCGATCGCCAACCCGGAGGGCTGGCTGTTTCGCATTGCCCACAATGCTGCGCTCGACTTTCTGCGCCGGCGAGCCCGCGAAAAGGCCTTTTCCGATGAGGACCCGGATATGATCGTCGACCCGGCCAATCCCACCGCCGATCGTCAGGCCGCCGCGGCCAGCCTGCACACTTTCATGCGCCTTCCCGTCACGCAGCGAAGCAGCGTCATCATGATGGACGTTCTGGGCTATTCGCTGCAGGAAATCAGCGCCACGCTCGATACCAGCATCCCCGCCATCAAGGCGGCGCTGCATCGTGGCCGCCACCGACTGCGCAATCTTGCGGACGAACCGGACGACCGTCCTGTTCCGAGACTGAGCGCCGCGCAACGTCTGCTGCTCGACGCTTACATCGACCGCTTCAACGCCCGCGACTTCGATGCGGTGCGCGACATGCTGGCCGATGAGGTGCGGCTGGAACTGGTGGCCAGGGCGCGGCTGAATGGCCGCAAGGAGGTCGCCACCTACTTCAGCAACTATTCCCGCGTGCAGGATTGGCATCTTATGCTCGGCTTCGTCGAAGACAGGCCAGCAGTCCTCGTCCGCGATCCCAATGACCCAACAGGGCGCCCCACCTATTTCATCCTGCTGGCCTGGCAGGACGGCAGGCTTGCCGCCATCCGCGATTTTCGCCACGCCCGCTACACCACCGACGGTGCCGAACTGTTCGTTCTTTGAAACGGTCTCGGGGCGGAAAGGCCTCCCCTACTGCCTACCGCAGCGACTTCAGCAGATTGTCGATCGTGAACGGATTGGACTTCGGCTTGGCCGGCGGCGGATTGTCATTGGCTTCCGGTGGCGGCGCACGCTCCACCTTCGGAGCCTGCTGCGCGGCCTTGCGTTCAGCCTCGAGCCTTGCCTTTTCCTGCGAAGCGATACGCATCGCCTCTTCCGCCTTCTGCCGCGCCTGCTCGGCTTGTGCCTTGGCCGCCTCGTCGGCGGCCTGCTGTTCGGCAGCGGCTTTGGCGTCCGCATCCGCCTTGGCTTTGGCATCGGCGTCGGCCTTGGCTTTCGCCTCCGCGTCGGCCTGAGCTTTGGCGTCGGCTTCGGCTTTCGCCTGCGCGTCCGCTTCGGCCTTTGCCTTGGCGTCGGCCTCGGCTTTCAGCCGTGCTGCTTCCTCCTGCTTGCGCAATTCCTCGGCGGCGTTCTCACGTTCGATCTGCAGCGCCGCGTAGTAGCGGACCTCGCGCCGAAGCCGCTGCTTTTCGAGCAGCGCGGCCTGCATCGCCTCGACGCGCTGCTGTTCCTTTTCCAGCGCGCGTTGGGTCAGGAACTGCGCCAGCGGCTCACTGTCGAACTCTCGTTTCACCGCGCCGAACGGCCCCTCGGCGGTGAAATTCACGACCGGCTCGGAGCCGACCAGCGCCTCGTCGCCAGGCCGATAGGTGATCGCACCCTTGGCCGACACCGTGGCCGCGTTGAGATCCGCCGTGACGTCGGCGGACAAGGTCGCCGCCGGATTTTCCAGGCTGACCGGCGGCGCCCGCAGCGTGCCGCCGGCAACCGTGAAGGCTATGTCGGTGTCTTTGGCGGCTAGACTGCCATCAGCGGCGATGTCAGGCGCGAAGCCGGCAGTCTTGGCCGCATCGATGTCACGCCCGATCGCATCCGCCTTGACGAGGAACGCACTGAACGCATCTGGATTGACGCCAGCAACTTTCACGCCCTTCAACGCCGCAGTGCCGGAGCCTGATAAGGCGGCCACCATCCCTTCGACCGATTTGCCGCTGCTTGACAGCGCTGTCGAGAAGTCGCCGATGCCGCTGATGCCGGCATCGGGCAGCACGGTCGCCAGATCGGCGCCCGCCAGTTTCATCTGGCCAGTGAACAGCCCGGTGCCGTCATTGTTCTTCAGCTCGAACAGGCCGCTGAGCGCCCCGCCAAGCAATTTCGCCTTGAGATCCGAAACGCGGATGCCTTCCTGGTCGAGCTTGAGCGAAAAAGCGGCGTCATAGGCCGTGGCGAACCGCCCGGCGGCAAGTGCTGCCGTGGTCAGGTCGAGGTCGGCGGTGAAAGGCAGGCTGGATTTCTGGCTGAACGGTGTCGCCGGCCACACGCCACCCTTGCCTGCCCCATCCTTGTCGGTCCCGTCTTTGTCGGCAAGAAAGGCGGAATCGCCGAACAGCGCCACCGCCATGGGATCGAGGTCGAGTTCGTCGAGCGCCAGCGCCCCAGCCAGATGCGGCACGCCGTTCTTTACATCGATATTGACGTCGCCGGACACCGCCGCTTCGTTGATGGCGCCGCTGAGTTCGTCCAGCACCAGCAGACCGTTGCCATAGTCGCCCTGCGCGGCGAGCGACGTCGACATGCCCGCCCCCATGCCGGGCAGACCGATGCCTGACGTCATCAGCCATGGCTCGATGTCGGCGGCATCGAGGCTGAGCTTGCCCTTGGCGGCGAAGCCCTGCGGCGTATCGGCGATCGTGCCTTCGAAACCAGCCTTGAAGTCGTTGCCGGCAAGGCTGAAATTCGTCGCCAGGCCGCCACCCAGCGTTCCCTTGGCCTGAATGTCGGTGCTTGCCTCGCCCAGCATGCCGAGCGGCAGCGCCGGCAGGCCGTAAAGGGCCAGCAGCGCGGTGGCGTCAGGGTTCTTGGCGTTGAAGGTAAGCGCCACCGGCGCTTCGAGAAGCTTGTCCACCACCCCCTTCCCCGACAGCGATGCGGAAAAGGCCGAGCCGCCGGCCTTGCCTTGTCCGCTCACCGCCAGGCCGGTGGTGCCGTCGCCATTGTCGGCCGCACTCGCCACCAGGTCGACACGCGCATCCTGGAACAGCTCGGGATAGGCAGCGGCGCGGCTCGCCAGCCCTTTCAGCACGGCACTGTCGGGATAGTGCTGGGCGGCGACGTCGACCAGCGGCTTCAGGTCGACGGCAACCACCGACGCATCGAGCTTGCCGGTCGGGCTCGCCGGGAAATCCTTGATCCTGCCGGTGGCGCTGATCGAGGCGCCGGCCAGCCCGCCCACCGACAGCCGGTCGATTTCGAGCAGCCCGTCGCGCAGCCTGAGCGCCGTGTCGACGGTATCCGCGGTCAACCCGCCAGCGTTGACCGGCCCTGCCTTGATCTGGAAATCGAGGTCGCGGTCGGCAAAGCGATTGGCGCCCTTGTCGCTGACGAAGATCGAGGCGAAGGCCGCCAGCCCGTCGACATCGAGGTCGCCCCCTTCGAGACGCATCAGCACTGAGGGCTTGGCATCGTCGGGCTGGCTGGAATCGATGCGGCCGGAAAACCTCGCCTTACCCAGGATCAATTCGAGATCGCTGAAGGCCTGGCGCTTCTGCGAGAGGTCGACCTTGGCCTTGAAGCCGGCGGCAGGCAGACGGCGGATCGCCTCGTCGACATCCTTCGACAGCCAGGCGGCAAAGCCGGAGGGTTGCGCCACGGCCAGCAGCAGCGAGCCGTTGAAGCCGAAATGACCCTCCAAATTGAGCACGAGCATGCCATCGGCTTCCAGCGTGGTGCGGCCGGGCAAGGTCGCGGCAAGCGATTTCACCGACCAGCCGCCATCGACCGGCTCGGCGGAAAGATGCACGTCGCGCACCGTGGTGTCGCCGGCCACCACCGCCGGCAGCTTGACCTCGACGGTGCCGGGGATAGTCGGCTTCGGCATGTCGAGCAGCGCCTGCTCAAACGCCGCGATGCGCTGGTCCAGCGTCAGGCCGGCGCCGGCCTCGGCGCCCACCGCCTCGTCGAACTGCACCTGCGCGCCATTGGCCTCGATGGCGAAACTCGGTTTCAGCCCGAGATCGACAGAAGCCTTGCCATCGGCGGTGTAGGGGTTGTCGAGCGGCCCGGTCTCGAAGCGGAATTCGTCGACGCCCAACTTCTGGTGGTCGAGCGAAAACTTGCCGTTCAGCCGAAAGCCCGGATCGGGCTTGCCGGCGGAAACCTTCACCGTCTCACCGTCGGTGCTGCGCAGCTCGGCGCTGTTCTTGTCCGCACCGGAGATTTTGAATTGGCCGGAATAGACGGCAGCGCCATTGACAATGCCAGCATTGCCGTCGGCTTCGATGACCAGCGGATAGGCGTCCGGATCGGCCTTCAGCCGCAGCCGCATCTGCCCGTTGCCTTCAGCCTTGCCGGTGGACGCGGTGACCGCGGTGCGCAACCCGTCCAGCCGCAGCGTGCCGTCCATGCGCCATGGCCCGGCCAGCGATTTGGCCGAGATAGTTGAATTGATCTCGGAAAACAGATGGCTGCGCCCGCCGGCGGCATGGCGCAGTTCGATCTGCCCTTCCGTCACCGTCAGCTTCTCGATCGAGATCTGGTTGAGGTCGAAGGGCGAGGACGGCCGCATCGCCCAGTCGACCGTGCCATTGTTGGCGATGTCGATGGTCGCTTTCGGCCGCACCAGCCGCATGTCGAAGATCAGCACTTCGCCACGCAGGAAGGGCGCCAGTTCCGCATCCATCGAAAACGTCTCGACGGTCATGGCCGGCTGGCCATTGGGGCCGCCGGCGACAGCGACATTCGAGAAGGTCACCGAGGGGAACGGCAACAACCTTGCCGTGGCGTCGCCCTGCACAGTCACCTTGCGGCCGAGAATGGCGCTCGCCTCGCGCTCGAATTGGGCGCGGTAGCCTGTCCAGTCGACAAAATACGGCACCACCAGCGCCGCACATAGCACCAGCACGAACAGGCCACCAAAGATCACGAACAGGCGTGCGAGCATCAGCTCCGAATGGGTTGATTGAAATTCTGCCGCACTCTACCCGCATCCGCGTGTCGATAAAGAGGCAATTCATCCAGTGTTGCGCGATCCCGGATGATCTGAAACAAATCCTCGCAAAGCGGAGAATTCGGATGTCTGGGAAGAACTGGGATCGCGTGCCGATCGACGCGCAAAGCGTCGACGCTCCGCTGTCGCTTTCGGCGGTCTTTCTTGTCGTCACCGTCGCCGGCGAGCAGACCGCGCTCGCCAAGGTGGCCTCCGTGCTTGGTGGGCTCGACGATCTCGTCAAAACCGTCGGGTTCCGCGATCTTTCCGGGCGGCTTTCGTGCATTGCCGGCATCGGCCGCGATCTCTGGGATCGTCTTTCTCCAGATCGGCGGCCGCTGGAACTGAAACCGTTTGCGCCGATCAAGGGATCCGTTCATTCGGCGCCCTCGACCGCTGGCGATCTTCTCTTCCACATCCGCTCCGAACGCCCCGACATGTGCTTCGAGTTCGAGCGCATTCTGCTCGACAATCTCGGCGACGGCGTGAGCGTCGTCGACGAGGTTTCCGGCTTTCGCTATTTCGATGCGCGCGACCTGCTCGGCTTCATCGACGGCACCGCCAACCCGACCGGCCTCGATTTGCCCGCCTCTGCGCTCGTCGGCGATGAAGACGCCGACTTCGCTGGCGGCAGCTATGTCGTCGTCCAGAAATATCTGCACGACATGCAGGCCTGGGCGCGCATTCCGACGCCCGAGCAGGAAGCGATCATCGGCCGCACCAAGATCGACAACATCGAAATCGACGATGACGACGCGCCGCGCAAATCACACAAGTCGCTGGCCACCATCGAGGATGCCGATGGCAACGAGCACGACATTTTGCGCGACAACATGCCGTTCGGCAGGCCCGGACAGAACGAGTTCGGCACCTATTTCATCGGCTATAGCAGGTATCTCTGGGTGATCGAGAAGATGCTGCAGCGAATGTACATCGGCGAGCCGCCGGGTGCTTACGACCGGCTGCTCGATTTCTCCACGCCGCACACCGGCACGACGTTCTTCGCGCCAACCCGCCCCATGCTGCAGACACTTGTCGAGGGTGCATAGAAGACGCCTGCGACCGCACGGCAGGCCGGCGCCCCAACGATTTCACCCGGCGATTGTCAGAACCCTCAGCGTGCGTCGCGCTTTGCTTGCGCCACCTTGGCCGCCTTGCGCTGCCGGCCAAGCTCCATCGGTCGAACGAGGTCTTGCGCCCTCTGGTTTGCCACCGACCGCATCCCCTTGCGCGCAGTGCGCGAATTGAAAGCAGGGCCTTCCGGCGTCGCCCCTTGCTTCATGACAAATGCCTTGCGCGCGTTTTCGATCAGCGAAACGCCAGCCGCCAGCTGCCGGCGCCGCTCGGCCTCACCATTCAGCCGCCGCGTGGCCATGGCCAGCACCGCAAGCTTTGTCTGCGAACCGCCATCGGACTTTGAGGGTGCAGCGCCTTGTCGCGCCGCTCCCGCAACAGCTTGACCAGACCGGCAAGATCGGCGTCGGAAAGCTCCTGCACCGCCGGATGGTGCGATTTCCCCACCAGTTCCTGTTCGTCGGCGCTCAGCGCCCGCGCCTCTTCCTTGCGTGAAATCGCCATGACGCTTCTCCTCCGCTGGCACGCCTGTCTGGTTCAGGCCTCGCTGCTCGGCGAAGTCTCGGCCCGAATGGTGGCATGGTCAAGAGGAGCCGCCTGCGGCCTTGCGCTGGAGGACTCGCCTAGTCCCCCGGCAATATCTTGCCCGGGTTCATGATATCGAGCGGATCCAGCGCCTGCTTGATCGTGCGCATTATGTCGACGCCGTGGCCGAGTTCATGGCGCAGGAAGCCGATCTTGCCCTGGCCTATGCCGTGCTCGCCGGTGCAGGTGCCGTCCATGGCGATCGCCCGCATGTTGAGCCGCGCGACGAACTTTTCCGACTGCGCGATCTCCCTGGGATCGTTGACATCCATCAGCACCAGCACGTGAAAATTGCCGTCGCCGGCGTGGCCGACGATCGGCGCGATCAGGCCCATCTCGGCTATGTCGGCTTCGGTTTCCATGACGCATTCGGCAAAGCGCGAGATCGGCACGCAAACATCGGTCGACAGCCCCTTGGCGCCCGGCCGCAACGTCAGCGACGACCAGTAGGCGTCGTGCCTGGCCTTCCACAGTTTCGTCCGCTCCTCGGCGACGCTGGTCCACAGGAACGGCCCGCCGCCATTCTCCTCGGCGATCATGCCGAAGGTTTCAGCCTGTTCGGCCACGCCGGCATCGCTGCCATGGAATTCGACGAACAGGCACGGGCTCTCGGGATAATCGAGCTTCGAATAGTTCTTCATCGCCCGCATCTGCAGCGCGTTGACCAGTTCGATGCGCGCCACCGGGATGCCCATCTGGATCGTCGCGATGACAGCGTTGCAGGCCGCCTCGACGCTCGGAAACGGGCAGACGCCGCCCGAAATCGCCTGCGGGATGCCTTGCAGCTTCAAGGTCAGCGAGGTGATGATGCCGAGCGTGCCTTCCGAGCCGACCAGCAGCCGCGTCAGATCATAGCCGGCCGAACTCTTTTTCGCCCGCTTGCCGGTGGTCACCGTTTCGCCGTCGGCCATGACGGCGGTCAGTGACAGCACGTTCTCGCGCATCGTGCCGTAGCGCACGGCATTGGTGCCGGACGCCCGCGTCGCCGCCATGCCGCCGAGCGAGGCGTTGGCGCCCGGATCAATTGGGAAGAACAGGCCGGTGTCGCGCAGGTGCCGGTTCAGATCCTCGCGCGTCACACCAGGTTCGACCGTGCAGTCGAGATCCTGCGGATTGACCGCCAGGATGCGGTTCATGCGCGAGGTGTCGACCGATATGCCGCCGCCCGGTGCGTTGGTGTGACCCTCCAGCGAGGAGCCGACGCCAAAGGCGATCACCGGCACACGATGCGCGGCACAGGCGCGCACGATGTCCTGCACCTCCGCGGTCGTCTCCGGAAACGCGACGCCGTCAGGCGCCTGCGTCGGGATGTAGGTGGTGGTGTGGGCGTGCTGGGAGCGGATGGCCTGGCCGGTCTGGAATCGCTCGCCAAGCTGCTGCTTGAGGATGCCGAGCACCGCTGCGATGCCTTCCTCGTTGCGTTCGACCGGGTTGAGGTCGCTCAGAGCCATATTTTTCTATCCCAACTTTTCTGCAGGAGGTCTAAGCCACTTGCCGCATAGATGTCCATTCGGCTAGTCAAATGGTTGCCGTGACCTCGGGTCGGAAATGAAAAATTCGGTACTGGCAGGATACATACTTTTTTTCCTGGCGCTCTTGCCTGGATGGGCGGTGCATACAGCGGCCACCCAAAGTCGCGTCGGCTGGTTTGGTGCGGTCATCTTCTTTGGCTTCATAGGGCTATTCGCTGTGTTAAGCACTCGAGCATACCCGGGCACTGATCGAAAGCCCGGTCCTTTCGCTCAGCGTTATGGCGGATATCTTTGTGTCTTTATCTTTGCCACTTTCTTGTCCGGCGAGTCGCTTGCCATCGCGCTTACCTACGGCGAGCCCGATCAAGGCTTCATAGGCGAGATAGGTTCGATATTATCTGCCCTGGGATCATATCTTTTCCCCGTTGTTGCCAAATACGCGAATTCCATTCAACCGCCTCTTTCCGATAAATCGATCTTCAGAGCTCAATCCATAATAACTTGCTTTCTTTTTGCAGGTTTCATATCTTCTATTTCGATTTTTATATACTATGTCGCTATGCCAAAAAATGAGATAACCGAAAGACTCAACGCTGGCGGGCGCAAAAGACCAAATACTTTGACCGCTTTCGCTGGTGTTATTTTCGGCATTCTTACGAGTCTGAGCGCCTATTTTGGTATCGACGAATTTCAAACAAAAACTGAACACTGCTGGCTAAATGCTGCTTGCTATACCGCAGGTGATGATTTGACACTCTTCTGGGCTGCGGTTGGAAAAATAGTGATGATGTTTTTCTTCCCGCTGGGCGGTCTTGCGATGTTGGTTGCTCGTCGCACTCTGCCAGAAAATTAACAAGCCGGTCCGAGCGTTCGACCGGGTTGAGGTCGCTCAGAGCCATGAATTCCTCGGCGAATGGACCAGTGTCCACGCTTGTTATGCGATTATGGATGCGTAGTCTTACCCGCCACGCTCGGTCCAACAAGGAAGTTTCGATGCCCATCCCCACTCCCTTCGTCTCAAAACCCATGGACATCGAGAAGGACTGGATCGACTACAACGGCCATCTCAACATGGCCTATTACAACGTGCTGTTCGACCGCTGCTCGGACGATGCCTTCGAGGCAATGGGCATGGGACCGAACTATGCCAGGGATCGTCGCCTCACCATCTACACGGCCGAAGTCCATGTCTGCTACGTGCAGGAGCTGCACCTCGAGCATAAGGTCACGGTCTCATTCCAGCTCATCGACCACGACGACAAGCGGCTGCGGGCCTATCAGGAAATCCGCCATGTCGACGGCTGGCTGGCCGCGACGTCCGAATCGCTGTCGCTGCATGTCGACATGTCCGGGCCGAAGGTGGCGCCCTTCCCCACCGATGTGCTGGCCAGGGTCGAAGCCATGCGCGCCGCCCATTCGGCACTGCCGATGCCGGAACGGGCCGGCCGCTCGATCGGCATCAAACGCAAATAGGGCGACGACCGGACCTCAAAGCCACACCGGCAACCCAAAATCGCGGGACCTTCAAATCCACCGACACCAGTGCTTGAAGCGGCTTGGCGGCCACGTTAACCTTACCAAGGTTTTAACGGGAACAAGCCATTTGAGCCGTTGCGCGACTCAGCGGGTCGGTCGAAAACGATCCGCATCGAGGTAGCGACACGGGCGGCGCGGCGCCGGTTCGAGGAAAGTGCATGAAAACCGACATCAAGGTCGAGGTGGACAGGCTGGCTGCCGATCCGCGCATCACCGACTATGATTTCTGGCGCTCGCTCAAGAACGTCAACAACGAGATCTTCCACATCGCCAACAACAACGAGCCGATCCCGTTCGACATGATCCGCTGGCGTGCCATCCTGAAGCAGGCGCGCATGAAGCGCGGCCACGCATAGGTCCTCTCCCTGTACGTCAAGCCTGGCGCCTCAATGCCGCCAGGGCCGAGCGCGCCACCACCGGCGACGACTGGATGATCGCCGTATTGGTCATCGCGTAGGGAATAATGCGGTCGATCACCCGCTCGAGGTCGGCCACCGAGCCGACATGCGCCAGCGCGACGAAACAATCCTCTCCGGTCACGCGATCGCATTGCACGATCTCCGGCAGTTCGCGGATGATCTCGGCCACGACGGCCAGTTGCCCCGGCACCGGCCGGATGCGCAGCCATGCCGACAGCGGCAGGCCGAGTGCCGCCGGGTTGATCCTGACCGAATAGGCCTCGATGACGCCACTTTCCTGCAGCCGCTTGATGCGCTCTGCCACGCTCGGCGCCGACAGGCCGACCGAGCGTGCCAGCTCCGCCGTGCTGGTGCGCGCGTCCTTTTCCAGCAGACGCAGGATCTTCATGTCGGCGGCATCGAGATCGGCACTTTCAGTTCGAAGGCGTTTCATAGGAAATTCCTTGCTTCCGAGAGAACTCTCCCCAGACGAGCCCATCATCACTCATATAAACCGGCAAATATGCCTGCGATACTGATCCGATGGATGATCAAACGCAAGCTCTTACAGCAGACCCTGCCCCCGGCAATCCCACCCTCGGCAGGCTGACGGAAAAATTGCCGCCGCATGTCTGGTTCGGCGTCAGCGCCGTCTTCCACTATCTCGGGCCGGCTTTCGCCGTGCTGCTTTTCCCGCATGTCGGCGTGCTCGGCATGGCGTGGCTGCGCATCGCCACGGCAGCACTCATCTTCGCACCACTGACCCGCCCATGGCGAACCTTCGCCCGCGCCGATCGCTCGACAAGGCTGCTGTTGCTGGCCTTCGGCGCCTGTCTGGCGGTGATGAACTGTTCGTTCTACCTGGCGCTCGACCGCCTGCCGATCTCGCTGGTGGCGGCGATCGAATTCGTCGGCACCATCGGCGTCGCGGTGGTCGGCCTCAGGAGCCCGCGCAATCTTGCCGCCCTTGCCGTCGCCGTCGCCGGCACCTTGCTGCTCATCGACGTCAGATGGTCCGATGATCCCATCGGGCTGTTCTGGGCCTTCCTCAACGGCGCGCTGTTTGTCGGCTACATCGTGCTCGGCCACCGCGTCGCCGCTTCGGGCGCAGGCAGCGGCATTGCCGGCCTGGGTGCCGCCATGGCGATCGCTTTCGTGGTCGTGCTGCCGATTGGCTTCACCGATGCGCTGCCCGCCTTTTTCTCACCATTGCTGCTGCTCGCCGCCATCGGCGTCGGCATCTGCTCGTCGGTTATCCCCTACATCTGCGACCAGCTCGCCATGTCGCGGCTGCCACGCGCGAGCTTCGCGCTGATGCTGTCGCTGCTGCCCGTCACCGCGACGCTGATCGGCGTTGTCGTGCTGCGCCAGATTCCAAGTTTTGCCGACTGCCTCGGCATTGCGCTGGTGGTCGCCGGCGTCGCCTTCCACAAGCCGGCGAACACGGATTAGACGGGTGCCCCTACGCCAATTTCTGCTTGAGGAAGGCGATCGTTCTGCCCCAGGCCAGGTCGGCCGCCTTCTTGTCGTAGCGCGCTGCCGACGTGTCGTTGTTGAAGGCATGGTTGGCGCCTTCATAGACATAGACCGTGTATTCGACATGCGCCGCGTCGAGTTCCTTCTTGAAGGCGTCGATGCCGGCATTGATGCGCTCGTCCAGTCCGCCATAGTGCAGCAGCAAGGCCGCCTTGATCTTGGACATATCGGCGGCCTTCGGCTGCATGCCGTAATAGGCAACGCCGGCACTGAGATCGGGGGCGTTGATGGCCAGCATGTTGACCGTGCCGCCACCCCAGCAGAAGCCGATGGCGCCGACCTTGCCGTTGCCGTCCTTGTCGCTCTTGAGGAAAGCGACGGTCGCAACACCGTCGGCGATGGTCTGCGCCGGATCGAGCTTGGCGAACATGTCGCGCGCCTTGTCTTCGTCGGTTGGCGTGCCGCCGAGCGGCGACAGGAAATCCGGCGCCAGCGCCACGAACCCCTCCAGCGCCACGCGTCGCGCCACGTCGCGGATATGCGGGTTGAGCCCCCTGTTCTCGTGCACGACGATGACAGTACCGAGCTTGCCCGCCTTGTCCGCCGGCTTGACCAGATAGCCCTTCATCTCGCCGCTGCCGGCGGGATAGCTGATGTCCTCGCCCTTCACCCGCGGATCGTTGTCGGCGACAACAGCCGCTTGCGCCGAATTTGCCGCCAGAAGCGGCGCGATCGCGGCCGCCGCCGCACCCGATCCGGCAAGCCGGGTCAACTGCTCCATGAAGCGGCGGCGATCGAGCGTCAGATGCGTATATTGGTCATAGGCGTCGATCATCGCCTGGGTGATGGCCGGCTTGGCGTCGGGTTTCCTCATGGATCGGGTCCTCTGCTTCGGGCTTTAATTGCCAGCTACATAGGGACCAGGCCGGCATGGTCCAGTCGAGCACTCATCGCGGCCGCCGATTGCCTCAGGGCGTATGCCGCCGGCCGCGCCCCGGTAGTAAAGCCGGCGCCATGCGCGGCCGTGTCATCACTTTTTGGTCATTGGCGACAAATCCTGCTGGCGCTGCCACAATCGTGAGGGAAGGTGGCTATCGACGGTATCTTGACCGCGTGCCTACACGTCAGACCCAGAAGGAAGCGATGACCATGACCCTGCCTTCCCCGATCCTCGCCAGCGCGCTCGTCCTTGCGGCGGCCGCCGCTTTGGCCCTGTGCTCGATGGTTCTGAACGCAGGCAGACGATCGTTGATCAGGGTCCGCGCTGAGCGGAACCGCAACACGAAAAACCAGGGTTGAGGTGACGCTATGAACGTCCAGGACATCGTCAACACCGTTTCGCAGAAGGCGGGCCTCGACCAGGCGACGACGGAGAAAGTCGTCGGCACCATTTTCTCGGTGCTCGAACACGAGGCGGAAGGCACAAGCGCCTCGGCGTTCTTCGCCAGGATTCCCGGCGCCGACGACCTTGCCCATCAATATGACGTGATGGCCGCCGCTCCGGCCGGCGGTGGCGGTTTTCTGTCGTCGTTGCAGGGCGCGCTTGGCGGCGTTCTCGGCGAGAAGGCCGGCGCGCTGATCAACGGCATCGCCGCGCTCAAGGCATCCGGGCTCGACATGGCGCAGATCCAGAAGGCCGGCGCGACGCTGATCCAGCAGGCCGAAGCCGCCGCCGGCCCCGACCTGACCAACAAGGTGCTCGGCTCGGTGCCCAGCCTGAAGGGCCATCTGGGGATTGGCTGATCGACAACGGGCCGATCGGAAGATTTGCCGCCTCATCGCCCAGTCGGGCACTTCTCCCCGTCACTATACGGGGAAAAGATACCGGCACAGATGAGGGGGCTGCGTGACCTCTGAAAGATCGCGTCCCCCTGTCGCCTACTTCGGCAGCGCGTAGGCCATAACATAATCCCCGGGCTTGGTGCCGACCGAACCGTGGCCGCCGGCGACGATGACCACGAACTGGCGGCCGTCGGCGACCGTATAGGTCATCGGCGTCGATTGCCCGCCGGCCGGCAGCCGCGCCTCCCACAGCTGCTTGCCCGATGTCAGGTCATAGGCGCGCAGATAGTCGTCGACCGCGGCCCCCAGGAAGGCGACGCCGCCAGCGGTGATCATCGGCCCGCCAATGCCCGGCACCCCGACTTTCAGCGGCAGCGGCAGCGGCGTCATATCGTAGACGGTGCCGTTGCGGTGCTTGTAGGCGATCTTGCCGGTCCTGAGATCGGCGCCGGCGACATAGCCCCAGGGCGGCGCCTGGCAAGGAATGCCGAGCGGCGACAGGAACGGCCCCATCACCACCGCATAGGGCGCGCCCTCGTTGCGGTTCAGCCCCTGCTCGCTGCCGCGCCCTTCGTCCGGCGGCGGCACCTGATCGCGCGGGATCAACTGCGACTTGAACGCCAGATAGGTCGGCATGCCGAACAGCACCTGCCGGACCGGATCGACGGCGACGCCGCCCCAGTTGAAGGTGCCGAAATTGCCGGGGTAGATCAGCGAGCCCTGGACGGAAGGCGGCGTATAGCGTCCCTCATAGCGCAGGCCCTGGAATTCGATCCGGCAGGCCAACTGGTCGAACATGGTTAGGCCCCACATGTCGGCGCCGGTGAGCGGCTTCGGCATGAAGGTGAGATCGGAGACCGGCTGCGTCGGCGATGTGTGGTCGCCTTCGACCGCGCCGCCCGGCGCCGGCACTTCGTTGACCGCAATGACCGGCTCGCCGGTGCGGCGGTCGAGCACATAGAGGTCGCCCTGCTTGGTCGGTCCGACCAGCGCCGGCACCACCGTGCCGTCGGGTTTGGTGATGTCGATCAGGCTCGGCTGTGCCGGTACGTCCATGTCCCAGAGATCGTGGTGCACGGTCTGCCGCACCCAGCGCACCTGCCCGGTGTTGAGGTCGAGCGCGGTGATCGACGACGAGAACTTCTCGACATTGGCGCTGCGCCCGGCGCCGAGCTGATCCGGCGTCTGGTTGCCGAGCGGCACGTAGAGCAGGCCGAGCTTCTCGTCGGCGCTCGGCGTCGACCACATGTTGGGCGAGTTGGCGGTATAAGTTTGGCCCGCCGGCAGCGGCGTCGTCTGGTCCGGATTGCCGGAATCCCAGTTCCACACCAGCGCGCCGGTGGCAGCGTCGTAGGCGCGGATGACGCCGGACGGCTCCTGCGTCGAGTAATTGTCGTTGACCGCGCCGCCGACGATGATCTTGCCGCCTGATATCAGCGGCGCCGAGGTCGAGTAATAATAGCCCGACTTCGGATAGGGCATGTTGGTCAGAAGGTTCAGCGTGCCGCCCTCGGCAAAAGCCGGGCAGACCTGCCCGTTGGCGGCGTCGAGCGCGATCAGCCGCGCGTCCGAGGTCGGCAGGTAGACGCGGGTCGCACAGGGCTGCCCGGCGGCGCCGGCGGCATCGGCGTAATAGGCCACGCCGCGGCAGGTCTGGTGCTGGCGGTCCTTGTCGAGCTTGACCTTGGGATCGAAGCGCCATTTCTCCTTGCCGCTCGCGGCATCGATGGCGATGGCGAAATTATGCGGTGTGCAGATGTAGAGCGTGTCGCCAATCTTCAGCGGCGTCACCTGATAGGTGGTCTCGCCGACGTCGTCCGGACCCTTCACGTCGCCGGTCTGGTAGGTCCACGCCGGCTGCAGCTTGGCCACATTGTCCGGTGTGATCTGGTCGAGCGGCGAATAGCGCTGGCCGAACTGCGTACGTCCGTAATAGTGCCACTCGCCGGCCGGCACATCATTGCCAAGATTGGCGTTGGCGACCACCTTGTCGGTGCCGAGTTCGCCGGCAATGTCCTTCGGATCTGAAGTCATCGAAGAACCGGCGACGGCCAGCGAGGCCAGCACGGCCAGGATCAGCGGCGCGCGTGCGTCAGGGCCGACAAGACCCCGCCTCGCCCACGGCGTCAGCAGCCACAAAGCGAGAAGCACGATGATGCCGCCGCGCGGTCCAAGTTCCCACCAGTCGAAGCCGGTTTCCCAGACCGCCCAGGCCAACGTGCCGAGCACGATCACCGCGTAGAGCCACAGTGCGGTGGACCGGCGCCGGTAGAGCAGCCAGGCGGCGATCAGGAAGGCAAGGCCGGCAACGACATAGTACCAGCTGCCGCCCAGCATCGCCAGGCGGATGCCGCCGCCGCCGAGTGCCAGGCCGATGAGGAAAAGAATGAGGGAGGTGATGGTGACAGCCAAGATGATACTCCTTCGACTGTTGCGCTTCGCGGCGCGGCCATGGCAACCCGGCATTGCGTCGCTGCCCGAAGCACAACTTTCTCCTGACGGTCCCGCCTGTCAAGCACGGGCCTCAAGCGCAGGCGGTAATGGTCCATCGCAATTGGAATAACATCGACCGCGGTGGGAGCGCGGGGCAGCAATCGGGCACTTTAGCGGAACAAAACGTAGACAGTTCTGGTCTTTCCCCACCGAATCACTACATTCGGGGCGATGTCCGGCTTTTCCGAAGACATGCCCTTTTTCGACGAACCCAATGCGCGGCCCACGGCCCCGTCGGGCATCGCCGCGCGCGCCATGGCTGCCCGCAGCGGACACAACAACGCGCCCGACTATCTCAAGGGGCTGAACCCCGAGCAGAGGCTGGCGGTGGAAACCACCGAAGGTCCGGTTCTGGTGCTGGCCGGAGCCGGCACCGGCAAGACCCGCGTGCTCACCACCCGCATCGCTCACATCCTCGCCACCGGCAAGGCGTTCCCGTCGCAGATCCTCGCGGTAACCTTCACCAACAAAGCCGCGCGCGAGATGAAGATCCGCATCGGCGTGCTGATCGGCGAAGGCAATGTCGAGGGCATGCCATGGCTCGGCACCTTCCACTCGATTGGCGTCAAGCTGCTTCGCCGCCATGCCGAACTCGCCGGTTTGCGCTCCGACTTCACCATCCTCGACACCGACGACGTCGTGCGGCTGATCAAGCAGCTGATCCAGGCCGAAGGGCTCGACGACAAGCGCTGGCCGGCCAAGCAGTTCGCCCAGATGATCGATGGCTGGAAGAACAAGGGGCAAGGTCCGGCCGACATCGCCGAGGGCGACGCGCGCGCCTTCGCCAACGGCAAGGGCCGCGAACTCTACAAGGCCTATCAGGAGCGGCTGAAGACGCTGAACGCCTGCGATTTCGGCGACCTCCTGTGCCACCCGATCCGCATCTTCCGCGCCAATCCGGACGTGCTGAAGGAATACCACAAGCGCTTCAAATACATCCTCGTCGACGAGTACCAGGACACCAACACCGCCCAGTACATGTGGCTGCGGCTTTTGGCGCAGAGGCCGGATGCCGGGCGCAAGCCTTCGGCGACTAATCTCCAATCGGCCGAAGGCCGCAAGGACGACCGTCCGTCCGAGCCGTTGCGAGGCCCCCGCGGAGGGCCCGCGCCGGCAGGCGCGGAACAGCCCGTGAGCGTGAATATATGCTGCGTCGGCGACGACGACCAATCCATCTATGGCTGGCGCGGCGCCGAGGTCGACAACATCCTGCGCTTCGACAAGGATTTTCCCGGCGCCACCATCATCCGGCTGGAGCGCAACTACCGCTCGACCGCGCACATACTGGGGGCCGCCTCCCACCTCATAGCCCACAATGAGGGCCGCTTCGGCAAGACGCTGTTCACCGACCGCAACGATCCCGAGGACGGCAAGGTGCATGTCCACGCCGCCTGGGATTCCGAGGAGGAAGCCCGCGCCGTCGGCGAGACGATCGAGACCTACCAGCGGCAAAAGCACAATCTCAACGACATGGCGATCCTGGTACGCGCCTCCTTCCAGATGCGCGAGTTTGAGGACCGCTTCGTCACGCTCGGCCTCAACTACCGCGTCATCGGCGGTCCGCGCTTCTATGAACGCATGGAGATCCGCGATGCGCTGGCCTTCTTCCGCGTGGTGGCGCAAGGCGCCGACGACCTCGCCTTCGAGCGCATCGTCAATGTGCCCAAGCGCGGCCTTGGTGAAGCCACCATCCGCCAGATCCACGACACGGCCCGCGCGCTGCGCATCCCAATGCTGGAAGCCGCCGCCAAGCTGGCCGAAAGCGACGAGTTGAAGCCGAAGCCCCGCGCCGCCTTGCGCGAAGTCGCGGCCAATTTCGAACGCTGGCAGAAGGCGCTGGAAACCACGCCGCACACCGAACTCGCCGAGACCATTCTCGAAGAGAGCGGCTACACCGACATGTGGAAGAACGACCGCTCGGTCGAAGCGCCCGGCCGGCTGGAGAACCTGAAAGAGCTGATCCGCTCGATGGAGGAGTATGAATCGCTGCGCTCCTTCCTCGAGCATGTCGCATTGGTCATGGACGCTGAGCAGAACGCCGGGCTCGACGCCGTCTCGATCATGACGCTGCATTCGGCCAAGGGCCTCGAATTCGAGACCGTCTTCCTGCCCGGCTGGGAAGAAGGCCTGTTCCCGCATCAGCGCGCGCTGGACGAAGGCGGCCGCTCCGGACTGGAGGAAGAGCGCCGGCTCGCCTATGTCGGCCTGACCCGCGCCAAGAAGAACCTGCATCTGTGGTTCGTCTCCAACCGCCGCATCCACGGCCTGTGGCAGTCGACCATCCCGTCGCGCTTTCTCGACGAACTGCCGGAAGCCCATGTCGAGGTCGCCGAAAGCGGCAACAGCTACGGCGGCTACGGCAATTCCTACGGCGGCGGTTCTTTTGCCTCCGGCCGTGGCGGCCAGGGGGCAGGACGGCAGAACCCCTATGGCGCCTCGCGCTTCGACAATGTCGGCGCCGACACCGAAAAATCCGGCGCCTTCTCCAACACCTATGCGACGCCGGGCTGGCAGCGCGCCCAGGCCAACCGCACCGAGGCGACCGACCGCAACTGGGGCTCGCGCTCCGGCCACCAGGTCGAGCGCATCGGCTATGGCGAAACCGACTCCGGCTACGGCGCCGGCCGCACCTCGGTCAAAGGCCGCACCATCGACGGCGAACTGGTCGCCAAATCCGTCTCCGACACGCCATCCGCCTTCAACATCGGCGACCGCGTCTTCCACCAGAAATTCGGCAACGGCAACATTTCCGCGATCGAAGGCAACAAGCTGACCATCGACTTCGACAAGGCCGGCCAGAAGCGCGTGCTGGACGGGTTCGTCGCGGCGGTGTGAGCGCCCGCTTGCCCTACAAGCGACCATTCTCTGGCGGAAGCCCCACCTTCGTCATCCACGGGCGGAGCAGGAGCGAAGCGACGTCGCGGAGACCCGAGGATCCATGCCGAGACCTTCGCCCAGAAATGCAGCGGAGCAGAATTCCACAACCGGAGCGGTACTTTTAAGTCGCGGCATGGATCCTCGGGTCTGCGCCGCGTCGCTACGCTCCTTGCTTCGCCCGTGGATGACGAAATGATGGGCGTCCGCGCAAGGCATGCGGTCCGCCAACGAAACAGCCCCTCACCGATACCGCGCCTGGTTCCACTTATGCCCCAGCAGTGACAGGATGATGATCAGGCCGTTGAAGAACTGGACGTAAAAGCCGCTCAGGCCTGCCGCCACGACACCGGTCTGGATGAACGACACGGTGACGGCGCCGATGGCGCCGCCGACCACGGTGCCGATGCCGCCCCAGGTCGGCGTGCCGCCGACGAACACCGAGGCCAGCACCGGCAGGAGATAGCCGTCGCCGGCGGTCGGCCACCAGGTGAAATTGATCATCACCGAGAAGGTGCCGGCGATCGCAGCACCAATGCCGACGAAGACGAACACTTTCACCCGCACGCGCTTGACGTCGATGCCCATCTGCTGGGCGCTGTCGGGGTTGTCGCCGACCACCCTCACCTGCGCGCCGAAGCGATGGCGGTTATAGAGCATCGCCGACAGCACGACGAAACCGATGGCCCAGAAGATCTGCACCGGAATGCCCAGCAGCTGGCTTGAGAAGATCGTGTAGGCCCAGCTGTCGCTGAGGCTGGTCAGCGCCATCGACTTGCCTTCGTTGATGATCTGGATCAGGCCGCGCAGCAGGAAATTCATGCCGAGCGTGGCGATCAGTGAAGACAGCCCGCCATAGACCACCAGCGAGCCTACCAGGAAGCCGAGCAGCATGCCGGTGACGAGCGCCGCGGCGATGCCGAGAAACGGATCGTAGCCGGCCTGCACGACCAGCGCGAAGACCCATGAGGCAAAACCCATCGTCGCCGGAAACGACAGGTCGATCTCGCCGCAGGTGACGACGAACACCAGCGGCACCACCACGAACAGCGCCACCGGCAGCGTCGTCAGCACCGAGCGGTAGAGATACCAGGTGGTGAAGACGGTCGGGTTCGCGATCATGAACACCGCCATCATGACGATGAACACGGCGAGCGTGCCGAGCGCGGCACGGTTGTCGAGGATGAAGCCGCGCATCCAGTGATCGGATGGGTGTTTCCACTCTTTCTGGGCACTGGGGCGGGGAATGCCGGCGGACGGCTCGTGCAGATCGGGCTCCATGGTCTTGCTCATCGTGCTCTCTGCTCCGCGTCGCCGGCATCGTGCAGCCCGGCCAATCCGCCGGGATGCGCGACCTCTTCCATGAAGTTGATGAGATCTTCGGCCGACTTGACCTCGCTGCGGTCGGTCGTCAGTGCGACCTTGCCGCGGTCGAGCACGACGAAGCGGTCGGCGATGTCGAAGACATGATGGATGTTGTGGCCGATGAACAGGATCGAGCGGCCGCTCGCCCGCACCTGGCGCACGAAATGGAACACCTTGGCGGTTTCGGTCAGCGACAGCGCCGTCGTCGGCTCGTCGAGGACGATCAGCTCGGCCTGCTTGTAGATGGCGCGGGCGATCGCCACGCCCTGGCGTTCGCCGCCCGACAGCTGGCCGACGATCGACTGCGGCGTGAACACTTTCGAGGTGAAGCCGATCTCGCGCATCAGCCGGCTTGCCTCCTCGATCTCCTTGTTGACCCTGAGAAAGCCCATGAAGCCGGTCAGCTCGCGGCCCATGAAGATGTTGCGAACGATGGTCTGCTGCACGGCCAGCGCCCGGTCCTGGAACACCGTCTCGATGCCGGCCTCGCGCGAACGCGCCGTACTCCACCCGGTCACCGGCTTGCCGCGCACGAGGATTTCGCCGCTGGTCGGCTTGACCACGCCGGACAGGATCTTGATCAGCGTCGACTTGCCGGCGCCATTGTCGCCGAGCAGGCCGACGACCTCACCGCGGTCGACGCTGAGATTGACCCCGCCCAGTGCATAGACCTGGCCATAGGACTTGCTGATGTCGCGCAGTTCGATGAGGCGTTCTGCCATCGGATCCTCGCTTTGATTGTCTCGTGCCGGCTTCGTCGCCAGCGGTCCCGCCGGCCGGGGCCATAGATACCGGCCGGCGGCTTGGGAGGTCAGCGCAACGCCAGCTTGGCGAGCTCGGCGACGATCTCGTAATTTTCGGGCGTGACGAAGCCGGCGCCGGTGTCGACACTCATCGGCGCCAGCCCCAGCACCACCTGCTGGCAGAGGCTGAGGATCGGCAGATAGCCCTGCAGGAACGGTTGCTGGTCGGCGGTCAATTGCACCCAGCCGCCCTTGAAACCCTCGACGATCTGCGGGCTGGTGTCGAAGCCGAAATTGAATATCTCGCCCGCCTTGCGTCCGGCCGCCTGCATGTAGGTCGAGACATTGCCGAGCATCTGCCCGCCGGGATAGCCGACCGCCTTGACGTCGGGATTGTTGAGCAGCGCCGCGGTGATCACCGGAATGGCCAGATTGGGATCGGACGCCCATTCGCCGCTCGGCGGCGAGGACAGCTGGATGACCTCGACGCCGGCCTCCTTGAGCGCCGCCACCGTGCCGCGCTCACGCGCGCCGCGACTTTCGTTTTCGAACGGGCCGATCATGATCGCCTTGTCACCGGCCTTCAGCTTGCCCAGCTTGAACGCCTCGGCGCCGAGCGCGCGGCCCTGCTGTTCCTGCTGGGCGCCGATATAGCCGCCGCCGAATGCCGCCATCACCTTCGGCACCGGCACGTTCTGATACATCATCTTGATGCCGTCCTTGTGCGCCTGTTCGGCGAGCGGCATGATCGACGCGTCGCCCGGATGGCCCATCATGGCGATGCCGTTGGGCTTGACCGCGACGGCCTCGCGCAGTTGCTGCACCATCTTTTCGATGTCCCACTGGGAGAAGATGTAGTCGACCTTCGGCCCGAGATCGGCCTCTGCCTGCTTGGCGCCATTGTAGACGATGGTGCCGAAAGCGTCGCCCTCGGCGCCGCCGACGAAGAAGCGGATGTGGACGTCCTTGCACCATTTGGCGTCGAGCGCCTGCGCAGGCAAGGTGGAGATCGCGGCGGCAAGCACCGTGGCGGCGGCCACGACGGTCGAGCGCAGAACTGTCCTTCTCATCGTCATGCTCATGCACTTATCCTCCCTTTTTGTCCTCGCAAGCGAGGGGTTTCGACATTCGCTTCGTCAATGTGCGTTGCAGACATCCCGGCCGGCTCCTCCCGCCGGCCGATCCTCACATCGGGTTCGGCAGGTAGCTGGCCCCTCCCCGGCATTGCTTGAGATATTCCAGCGCCCGCACCTGGCCGGTGATCTCGAGGTCGCCGCGATAGACCGGGTCGTGCCAGCCTTCGATGTCGATGGCGCCCTTGTAGCCGGCCAGTCGCAATTCGCTGATCACCCGCGTCCAGTCGCTGTCGCCGAAACCGGGCGTGCGCATCTGCACGAAGGGCAGTCGGCCGAACACGCCATGCTCGCGGATCACGTCCCAACGCACCGTCGCGTCCTTGCCGTGGACGTGGAAGATGCGCGGCGCCCATTTGCGGATCTGCGGCATCGGGTCGATCAGATAGACGAGCTGGTGGCAGGGCTCCCATTCCAGTCCGAGATTGTCGTCGGGCACTTCGTTGAACATCAGCTCCCAGGCGTCCGGATTGTGGGCAATGTTCCAGTCGCCGGCGGCCCAGTTGCCATCCATGGCGCAGTTCTCGAACGCGATGCGCACGCCCTTGTCGGCGGCACGCCTGGCCAACGGTCCCCAGACCTCCTTGAAGCGCGGCAGGCTGTCCGTCAGAGGTTTGCCGCGCAGGCGGCCGGTGAAGCCGCTGACCATCGAGGTGCCGAACAGATGCGCATTGTCGATCACGGTTTCCCACGCTGCGAGCACGCCGCGATCGACCTCGCCGTCTTCCAGCGGATTGCCGAACACGCCGAGCGAGGACACGGTGACGTCGGCATCGCCGATCGCCTCGCGGATCTGGCCGGCGAGAAGCGGCAGGTCCTTGCCGCCAAGCGTTTGCCAGAAGAAGGGCTGGATGCTCTCGAAGCCGAGCGGCAGGATCTGTTTGATGTAAGCCGCCGGGTCGTCGAGATTGGCCCGCACCATGGTGCCGATCCGGATGTCGAGAAGCAAGTTCGGCGTCATTGTGCGTCCTCTGCGATTGTCACGCGACGGCCGGTCTCGGCGCTTTCGATGGCGCCGAAAACCATGGCCAGGCTCTTGATGTTGTCGGCGCCGCGCGTTTCCGGCTCGGTGCCGGTCTCGATGGCGTGCACGAAATCCTGGAGAATGCCGAGATGGCCGCCGACGCGATCGGACGCATCAAGCGGCGGCACCGTGATCGGCTGGGTTTTGTCGAACATCCCATCGCGGCCCGGCATCACTGCTTCTGCCCTCAGGTCGTCATGCCCGTCCCAGATGAGGCTGCCGCGCTCGGCGACGATGCGCCATGTACTTTCCCAACTGGTGCGGAAGCCGGCGGCGCACCAGCTGCCGGCATAGGTGAAGACCTTGCCGCGGCCGAGATCGAAGACGGCGCTGGCCGACGATCCCTGCCGGTACCAGGAATTGGCCGGCTCCCATTCCTGGCAATAGACATTGGCCGGCTCGCCGGCGACCATGTAGCGGGCGGCGTCGAATGTGTGGATCGCCATGTCGAGCAGCAGGACATGCGCCATCTCCTCGCGAAAGCCGCCGAAATGCGGCGCGACGAAGAAGTCGGCGTGGATGCTGGTCGGCGTACCAATGGCGCCGGAATCCAGGAACCTGCGGATGCGCCTGACATTGGCGACATAGCGGCGGTTCTGCACGACCGCATGGATGCGCCCGGCGCGGCGAGCGGCCTCGACGATGGCGCGCGCATTTTCCCGACTGTCGGCGAGCGGCTTTTCCGTCAGCAGATGGCAATTGTGAGCAAAGGCGGACAGCGCAACTTCGCGCCGTGCGGCGGGGACCACAACATCGAATACCGCTTGCGGTTTGGTCTGGTCGAGCACGGCGTCGAGATTGCTGCCGATGAAGGCATTGGTGAGATCGTATTCGCGCGCCCTCGCCCGTGCCCTCTCGGCATCGATATCCACGAGGCCGACAAGGGTGAGCCCGCGGATCTGCCTGATGGCATCGAGCCAGGCCTTGCTCATCGCTCCGCAGCCGACCAGGACGACATCGATCATCCAGCGCTCCTCCTCCGCTCGGTCCTTCCAGACCGATCGTCACGGCATCCACGGCAGGACCGTAAACGTTTTTCCGTAAACGTTTACGAGAACACACCCGAAGGTGTAGAATGTCAATTGGCCGTTGGCGAAAATCGTCCTGTCGCCTTGGCCTGAGCGGCTACCGGTGCTAGCCAAGCAAGGGGAGTACAGTCACTTGGCATCCAGCATTCACGACCTTGCCCATCACTTGAACATATCGATCGGCACGGTGTCGCGAGCGCTGAACGGTCGCGCCGATGTAAATGCCGACACGCGCCAGCGCGTGCTCGAGGCGGCCAGGACGCTCAACTATTCGCCGAACCAGTCCGGCCGCAGCCTGAGGCAAGGCGCCACCCATTCGATCGCCTTCATGCTGCAGCCGCATCCCGGTGACCAGCAATATGGTGAGCCGTTCTTCATTCCATTCCTGATCGGGCTGCAGGCCAGGCTTGCCGAAAGCGGGCTCGACCTGACCGTGGTCATGGGGGCGCCGGGCGACTACCAGCAGGAGCGCCTGCGCCGTGTCGTCGAAACGCGCCGCGCCGACGCGGTGCTGCTGGCCTGGACGCGGCGCGAGGACGAGCGCATCGACTATCTCACCCAGGCCGGCTTTCCCTTCGCCACGCTCGGCCGCAGTCGCTCCGGGGCCAAGTCCTATCCTTCCCTCGACCTCGATTTCGAGAAGGCCGGCGCCGACGCCGTCGACCGCCTGGTGGCGCGCGGCCACCGCCGCATCGCCGCCGTCCGTCCGTCGCTCGACCTCAACTTCGGCTATTTGTTCCTGGCCGGCTACCGCAAGGCCCTGAAGCGGCACGGCATCGAGATCGACCCCGAGCTGATCGCCTCCGGCTTCATCAACGAGGCCGGCGGCTACGAGGTGACGCCTCAGGTGATGCGCTCCAAGGCCCCGCCGACCGCCATCATCTTCAACAATGATGCAATGGCGCTGGGCGGCTGCAAGGCGCTGGCCGAGATGGGCATCAGGCCGGGTCAAGACATGGCGGTGACCGTCATCGTCGACACGCCGCTCTGCCGCTATTTTTCCCCAGCCCTGACCGCCTTCCGCCCGGCGCTGGAGCCAATGGGACAACGCCTCGCCGAAATGCTGCTGGCGTCGCTTCCCGCCTTCGCCGGCCCGGAAGGTCCACGGATCATGCGCGAGGTCTGGCCGCTGGAACTGGTGGCGCGCGACAGTGATTGATGGTGGCAGCAGGACCGCCGATGTCGTCGTCCCCTCAAACAGCACACCGGTGCGCAGTGCACCGGCCGCAACCTTGAATGCGCGGGAGGCGCTGCAGGTTCCGGATCGCGCCACAATGAGGGCGATCAGCGAGAGCAAGTCTTAACATACCGGCGCCGCTCCGCCCTCTGCCGTGCGCCGCGCGATAAACTCATCCAGCACGCCGGCGGTGGCGGCAGCCGTTGCCGGCGGCGCGAAATCGGCAAGCACCCGCCTCCAGACGCCGGTGGCGCGCTCGCTTGCCGTCTTCGAGCCGCTTTGCGTCCAGTTGCCGAAATTCGACCAGTCGGCCACCAGCGGTTCATAGAAGGCGGTGCGGTAGCGCACCATGGTGTGGCCGGCCGAGAAGAAATGGCCGCCCGGCTGCACCTCGGCGATCGCTTCGAAACCGATGGAATCGCTGTCGCCAGGCGTCGGGGCACAGAGCTCGGCCACTGTCTGCAAAGCCTCGATGTCGGTGACCAGCTTTTCGAAGGAAACGCTTAAGCCCCCCTCCAGCCAGCCGGCGGCATGAATGCACATCGTCGCCCCGGCCAGCACCGAGCCCCACAGTGCGAACTGCGTTTCGTGCGCGGCCTGCGCATCGGAGATGTTGGCCGCGCTGCCGCCGCCGGACCGCCACGGCAGCCCGGTGAAGCGCGCCAGCTGACCGGCGCCCAGCGTCGCCTTGACATGCTCGGGCGTGCCGAAGGCCGGCGCACCGGATTTCATGTCGACATTGGAGGAAAACGAGCCATAGACGACTGGCGCACCCGGCCGAACGATCTGCGCCAGCGTCAGCCCGGCCAGCGCTTCGGCGTGCTGCAGCGTCAGCGCGCCGGCGACCGTGATCGGCGCCATGGCGCCCGCCAGGCAGAACGGCGTGATGACGGAGATTTGGCCCGCGCGGGCGAAATCGATGATGCCTTGCGCCATCGGGATGTCGAGCTGGCGCGGCGAGTTGGTGTTGATGACGGTGTAGCAATATGCATTTGCCAGAAACTCGTCCTCCGACAAGCCGCGCGCCAGCCGCAGCATCTCGAACCCGTCCTCGACCTGCGGCGTACCGCGCGCGAAGACGAATGGAAACTTGTCCGACAGCGTCAGCTGCGCGCGGTTGACGGCATAGTGCCGAAAGCGGTTGTCGACATCCTGCGGTTCGATGCAGGGCCCCAGCATATGCAGCACGTCGAAATGCTGCACCAGCCGCATGAGATCCTCGAAATCCGCCAGTGTTCCCGGCCGCCGGCCGCGCTCGAGATCGGTGACGTTCGGTGCTCCGCTCCCGGCCAGGAACGCCATCGAGCCAAGTTCGAGCGTCAAATCGCGCGCGCGGGAACCGGCATGGGCGTGGATCGACTTCGGCGCCGAGGCCAGTGCCGCCGTCACCATGTCGCGACCGATGCGCACCATGTCGGTGTCCGGATCGACCAGGGCGCCGGTATTGGCGAAAAGCTCACGCGCCTGCGGCAGCAGCACCTTGATGCCGAGCTCTTCCAGCACGCGCAACGCCGTGTCATGGATGGCGGCGACCTGATCATCCGAGAAGATCGGCTGCGGCAGGAACGGATTCTTCAGCGAATGGTAATTGGGCCGGCGGCTGCTTTCGCTGCCTGCCTCGCCCGTGCGTCCACGCCGGCGCTCGCGCCTGCTGTCCCGTGCCGCGTCATCGACCATGGTGTATTCTCCTCATTGCCGCATCGCCTTGCCCTCGGGATCGTAGGGCGAGGCCGCGATGACGCGTGCCGGCCGCTCGACGCCTACAATGTGCACCGAAAGCGCCGTACCCTCCTCGGCAAAATCGTCGTCCACCAACGCCAGTGCGACGCTCTTGCCGATCGTGTAACCAAATCCGCCCGAGGTGACGAAACCGACGCGCCGACTGTCATGCCAGACTGGCTCGAAACCGCTGGCATCGGCATCAATAGCGTCGATCTCCAGCGTCACGATCCGTTGCGAGGCACCGGCGTCGCGCTCCTTCAACGCCGCTTCGCGACCGGTGAAGTCACCCTTGCCAAAAGCGATGAAGCGGTCGAGACCGGTCTGGCCTGGGGTATAGCCCTGCGTGAATTCCCGCGACCAGATGCCGAAGCTTTTTTCCAGTCGCAATGCGTTGAGCGCGTAATAGCCGATTTCGGCCAAGCCGAGATCCTCGCCGGCGGCCAGCAGCGTTTCGCGCAGAGTGGCATGCATGGTCACAGGGCAACTGATTTCGAAGCCGAGTTCGCCCGCGATCGACAGCCGCGCCACACGCGCCTGCACCATGCCGATGTCGAATGCGCCGCAAGCCATGAACGGCAGTGCTGCGCCGGACACGTCCTGATGCGTCGTGCGCTCCAGGATCTTGCGCGCATTCGGCCCCGTCAGCAGGAAGCCGCTCATCGTATCCGAAAGGTCGGCGACGGTGACGCCTTCAGCCGCATGGCTCTCGAACCAGCGCATGTGGAATTCCCGGAGATAGTATGAGCCCATCAGCCAATAGCTGCCGCCGCCCCAGTTGAAGACGGTGAGGTCGCCCTTCAGCCGTCCGTCATGGCCAAGCATCGGCGCCAAGCGCGCCTGCCCTGCTTTCGGCAGCTTGCAGGCGAGCAGCCGGTCGAGCCACGCTTCCGCACCTGGCCCCGCCACCGCATAGCGCGAATAGGCCGAGATATCGACGAGACCGGCGGCGCGCCGCACCTGCAGCGCCTCGTCGCCGACGATGTCGAAGGCGTTGGAGCGCCGCAGCGTCGTGTTCTCGGCAAATCCCATCGGCGCGAAATAGGCCGGGATTTCCAGCCCCCAGGAAGCCGTCCATTCGCATCCCGCGGCCGTCATGCCGTCATAGGCGCCGGGGCGTTTCAGCGGCCGGCCGGCGGGCAGCCGTTCATTGGGAAAGGTCATGACGAAGCGGCGCGAATAGAACTGGCGCGTGGTCTGCTTGAGATATTCCCGGTTGGCGGCGAAGGCGCCGTAGCGGGCGATGTCCATGCCAAAGATGTCGGCCTGCGGTTCGCCGAAAATCATCCATTCGGCCAGCGACTTGCCGACGCCGCCGCCCTGGCTGAAACCGGCCATGACGCCGCAGGCGACCCAGTAATTCTTCAGCCCCCGCACCGGCCCGACAATCGGATTGCCGTCCGGCGTGAAGGTGAAGGCGCCGTTGACCCATTTGCGGATGCCGGCCGTCGCCAGGCAAGGGAAGCGCTCATGCGCCTTGGCGAGTTCCGGGCTGATGCGGTCGATGTCTTCGGGGATCAGCTCGATGCCGTAGTCCCACGGCGCACCATCCATGTTCCAGTGCTTGGGGTTCTGCTCATAGACGCCAAGCAGCACGCCCTTGCGCTCTTGCCTGAGATACGAGAAGCCGTCGAGATCGACGGCGATGCCGATTTCCCGGTCAAGTGCCGCGATCTCCGGAATGTCCTCGGTGATGAAATAATGATGCTCCATCGGCGTCACCGGCAGGTCGATGCCGGCCATGCGGCCGAGCTGCTTCGCCCACAGCCCGCCGGCATTGACGACATGCTCGGCGATGATGGTGCCCTGCTCCGTAACGACGTCCCAGCTCCCGTCGGCGCGCGCCTTCAACTCGACGACCCGGTTGCGCAGTATGATGTCGGCGCCGCGCTTTTTTGCAGCGCCGGCATAGGCGTGCGTCGTACCGTACGGGTCGAGATGGCCTTCGTTGGAATCATGCAGACCGCCAAGCACGCCGGAGACGTCGACGATCGGGCAGATCGCCTTGATCTCGTCGGGCGTGACGAGGCGCGCGGTCTCGATGCCAACCGACTGGAACACCGCCCAGGCCGATTTCAGCCACTCCCAGCGCGCGGGATCGCTGGCGATGTTGACGCCGCCCGTCATGTGCAGGCCGATATCCCAGCCGGATTCGGCCTCGATCTCGCGATAGAGATTGATGGTGTAGTCCTGCAGCGCCGCCACGTTGGGGTCGGCGTTAAGCGCATGGAAGCCTGCCGCCGCGTGCCAGGTCGAACCGGCCGTCAGTTCGGCGCGCTCGATCAGCGCCACATCCCTCCAGCCGAACCGCGTCAGGTGATAGAGCACCGAGGCTCCAACCACGCCACCTCCGATGACGACTGCGCGGTAGTGCGACTTCAAGGCTTCCCCTCCACGGTTAGTCCGAAGGCTGGAGCATATATTCACTGGACATAAGTGTCTAGTGCCGCGCGCGCGCATCGTTTTTCGTCGACCGCCGGCATGTACTGCGTGCTGTCACGCAAGCATCATGTTCGCGCCGTAGACCGCGTTTCGGGGAGGCTCGCGCGGCACCATCGGTGTCGCACCTCTTTCAGTTTTTCATCCCGCGGCCGCTCCGGCACATCCGTCACAAAGAGGATTATCCATGAAACACCTGTACCGAACCGCGTCGCTCGGCGTCGCGCTGGCCTTGTTCACCGCCTTGACGCCGGCCCTTGCCGACAGCACCACGACCGTCGGCGGCCCGGTCAATAAGGGGCTGGTCGGCGTCGGTCGCATCGCGGCCGCTCAGCGCGACAAGTTCGGCGAGACGTTTGGTTCGGGCTCCGGCATGTCGATCGACACATCAGGCTGGACGCATGAGGCCGCCGGCTACAAAGGTTCGCTCTGGCTGCTGCCGGACCGCGGCTACAATGTCGTCGGTACCACCGACTACCGGCCGCGCCTCAACACGATCGGCATCGAGTTTACCCCGGTGGCACCAGGTGCGGCACCTGCTGCCGGCCAGCGGCAGACCGGCGTCAAGGCGACGCTTGCCGACACCATGCTTCTCACCGACGACAAGGGCGCCGATGCCACCGGCCTCGATCCGCTCAACGGCGTGCGCGCGGCAAGCGCCGACATGCCGATCCTGCCGCAGGCCGACAACGGCAAGCTGGCGCTCGACAACGAGGCGATCGTGCGGCTGCCCGACGGATCGATGTTCATCTCCGACGAATACGGCCCGAACATCTATCGGTTTTCCGCCGACGGACATCTGCTGTCGGCAACCCAGCCACCGGCCGCCCTCGTGCCGATGCGCCACGGCACGCCGAACTTCGCCTCGGACAATCCGGGACCCGGTGCCGCCGAGCCCGATCCGAAGGATCCCGAAACCGGCCGCCAGAACAACCAGGGCCTTGAAGGCATGGCACTGACGCCGGACGGCAAGTTCGTGATCGCCGTGCTGCAGTCGGCGACAAGGCAGGACGGCGGCGATTCTCCCGCGACGCGCCAGAACACGCGTGCGCTGGTCTATGACGCGTCCGACCCCGCCCACCTCAAGCTGGCGCATGAGTATGTCGTGCCGCTGCCGGTGTTCAAGGATGCCAAGGGCAAGACCAAGGTCGCCGCGCAGAGCGAGATCGTGGCACTGTCGGATCAGACCTTCCTGATGCTGGCGCGCGACAGCGGCAACGGCCAGGGGCTGAAGGGCGACACCTCGCTTGTGCGCCAGATCTTCGTCGTCGACGTCTCGGCCGCGACCGACATCGCCGGCGGCGCCTTCGACGCCGCTGACAAGCCGGTCGCCCCCAAGGGCGTCGTCGACCCATCGGTGACACCGGCCAAGCTGACGCCATTCATCGACATCAACGACAGTGCCGAGCTCGGCCGCTTCGGCCTGCACAATGGCGCGCCCAACGACCAGGATAACCTGTCCGAGAAGTGGGAGGCGATGTCAGTGGTCAGCGTGCTCGATGCGAAGCTGCCCGACGACTACTTCCTGTTCGTCGCCAACGACAACGACTTCCTCGCCCAGGACGGTTTTCAGGTCGGCGCGCCCTACAAGGCCGAAGACGGCGCCAACGTCGACACCATGTTCCTGGTCTATCAGGTCACGCTGCCGGGTCTGGCCAAGAAGTAACGACCACTGCACGGGCGGGCGCGCTTGGCGCGTCCGCTGGGGCTCGCGGCTGGGCATGAACGGGGCAGCGGCTTTCAACTGTGCGGCGCGTTCGCAAGGGTGCATCTCGGTCCCGCCTGCGATATCATCGTGGACTGGATTCAAATCACCATCTGCCGAGCTGCCCGCCATGGACGAAAAAAATCCCCCGCGCCGGCGCACCGGCGACCTGACCAGCGGCCCGATCCCGCGCACGCTTCTGCTGTTCGCCCTGCCGGTGCTCGGCTCCAACGTGCTGCAGTCGCTCAACGGTTCGATCAACGCCGTCTGGGTCGGCCGTTTCCTCGGCGAATCGGCGCTGACCGCCACCTCCATGCCAACCTCGTCCTGTTCCTGATCCTCGGCACTGTGTTCGGCATCGGCATGGCGGCCACCATCCTGGTGGCCCAGTCGGTCGGTGCCCGCGACCTGCCCGAGGCGCGCCGCATCGTCGGCACCAGCGCGACGTTCTTCTTCCTCGTCTCGGTTATCTTCGCGGTCTGCGGCTGGATCTGGGTCGACGCCATTCTCAACACGCTCGGCACACCGGCCGATGCCTTGCCGCTGGCGCGGTCCTATCTGCGGATCATCTTCGTCGCCGTGCCGATGATGAACCTTCTGTCCTTCGTCATGACCGTGCTGCGCGGCGCCGGCGATTCACGCACCCCCTTCTTCTTCATGGCGCTGGCCGTCGTCCTCGACATCGTGCTCAACCCATTGCTCATCGCCGGCATCGGACCGTTTCCCGAACTCGGCATTGCGGGCTCCGCCACGTCCACGCTGATCGGCCAGACGGTAAGCGTGATCGCCATCCTGATCGTGCTCTATGTGCGCAAGCATCCGCTGCGGCTGGCCGGCGCCAACCTCGCTCTGCTGCGGCCCGATCCCGCCTTGCTGCGCATCGTCGTCTTCAAGGGCGTGCCGATGGGTCTGCAGATGATTGTCATCTCCGCGGCGGCATTGACGGTGATGGGTATCGTCAATTCCTACGGCTCACAGGTCGCCGCCGCCTATGGCATCGCCGCCCAGCTGTGGACCTACATCCAGATGCCAGCGCTCGCCATCGGCGCCGCGGTGTCCTCGATGGCGGCGCAGAATGTCGGCGCCGGGCGCTGGGACCGGATCGGCCGCATCGCCGCCTCCGGCGTCGGCTTCAACCTGGTCCTGACCGGCGCGCTGGTTGCCGTGCTGTCGGTTTTCGACCGTTCGGTGCTGAGCCTGTTCCTGAGCAGCGACAGCGCGGCGATCGACATCGCCGTCCACATCAACAATGTCGCCTCGTGGTCGTTCATCCTGTTCGGCATAACCATCGTGCTGTTTGCCACCGTACGAGCCACGGGTGCCGTGATGCCGCCGCTGATCATCCTGATGATCTCGGTGCTGGTCGTGCGCACCGGCTTTGCCTATTTCATGCGTGGCGTGATCGGCGAGGAAGCGCTGTGGTGGAGTTTCCCGGCCGGCTCGATCAGCTCGCTTGTACTGGCGGCGGCCTACTACCGTTTCGGCCGCTGGCGCACCACGCACATGATCGAGAACAGGCCGGCGGCCGGCGAGCCGCCGGACACCGGTCTTGGCGTGCCGCGCGGACGCGCGCATCTTTCGCCTGAAACACCGAACGGCTGAAGCCAGGTTGCGCTGGATCGCCCCCAAACTTCAACGCCTCTGTTTCAATCCAAAACCCAGTGCCACCAGCGCAAACGCCACGATCATGCCGGCGAACGCCAGGCTGGCAGTGATGGGACTGGCATAGGTCGAAACGATACCGATGCCGATGACAGGCAAGGCATTGCCGACAAAGCAGCAGATGAAGAAGCTGGACACCACTTCGGCGCGACGATCCTTCGGCGCGATCTCGTTCACCACTTGCAGCCCGCCACGGTAACCAAGCGCCGCCGCAACGCCGCAACAGGCCGTCGCAGCAACCATCAGTGTCATCGAGGCCAGTATCTGCGCCGCCACCACCAACACCACGCTTGGGATCATCAATGCCAGCGCAGCCAGCATCGCCTTGTTGCTCTTCATGTGCATCAGAACGACGATGCTGATCGCGGTGACGATCGCCAGTTCGAAGAACAGCGCGCCGGCGATGGCGTGGTTGGTCACATGCAGCTGCTGCGCCAGGATGCTCGGCGCCAAGGCGGCGTAGAACCCGACCAGCGCCATCGCGCCGAAGCCGGTCACCGCCGGCGCCACGAAGCGCGCACGGATCTCCTCCGGGACGGAAAGTTGCGGCCGCAAGGAAATCCGCCCGAGGCCGCCCGGCTTCGCCACCGTTTCGCGAGTGCGCCAGACCAGGATCGTTACCACCACAAGTGCTGCCAGATAGACGATGAAGATCAGCCGCAACGGCCATGGTTCATATTCCCCCAGAAGTCCCGAAATCAGTGCGCCGAAGCCGAGGCCGAGGAAATTGGTGCTGGTGGCAATCACACTGGCGCGCGACTTGTCCGCGCCGGGAAGAAGCTCGGCAATCCACGCGGTTCCGGTCCCCGCGCCGACGCCGATGCCAAGCCCGCTCAGGATGCGGGCGACGTCGAGCGAGACGACGTTTCCGGCAAACAGGAAGACAAGCGCACTGACGATGGCGACAAGCATCGCCGCCAGGCTCGCGGGCCGGCGCCCGACGACATCGGACACCCCGCCGAACATCACCAATGCCGCCAGATTGCCGACGACATACACGGCGTAGATCAGCGTCAGGGTGATTTGTGAAAAGCCGAATTGCTGCTTGTACACGATATAGAGCGGCGTCAGCACCGTGCTGCCGGCAAACAGCACCGCAATCATCGCGGCGACGGTGGGGATTGCAAGAGCGTCGCCACCTGCTCCTTCGTGCGTATGCGCAAAATTGCGAATGGCCATGGCCAACCTCGTCACCAATTTCGGGGATCGAGGATTTAACGCGGTTTCATCCACGACGTTCCAGCCGACAGGGAGGCTCCTGACAGCACCGTGGACATTGCTTGAGCGGGATATCCGCCGGCTGAACAGGCTCGGATCGGGGCCAGCGGCTCCGATCCGTCCTCTATCGCTCAACCGGTCGGCCTCACCTGCAGGGGAAGCCGGGCGCGATCTTGCACTTGCCGGGGCGCGGCTTGTGCGGCGGGCGATGGTGTGGAGGACGGTGCGGCCTGTGCTGCCAGTGCGGCCGATGCGGCGGGCGCACGATGATGATCGGCGGGCGAACGATTTGGGAGCGTTCGAGATAACCGGCGCTGGCCCAGCCGCTCACGCCGCCGCCGTGGATTCTACACCAGCCCGGCTGGCAGCCGGTGACATTGACCCTGAAGCCAGCGGGCAGCGTTCCCACTCTGGCGTATCCCGCTCCCGGCCCGCTACGGACGTTGAGGTTGGTCGAGGTGTGGGCGCTGTAGGCGAAGGCCGCGGCCGACGTCCCGCAGACCGCGGCCAGGATGGTCGCGACCACAAGCAGAAAACGAAATCTCATCAGTCCCCTCCATTCGAATCCCGGCCGTACATCTGCTTCGGCCAAGACTGCCCTGCAAGAGGAGCGGCCAAGCCAAGAAAAGTCAACGGTGGGCGGCCGTAATCGTCCTGACCAGCGGGACTGATGCCGGATTTTCCTTGGACATGGTTGAGGAATTCCCCGGTTGCCATTTATTGGCTCCCCAACATCCGCTAGCGTTTACTCTCTTTCGACAATTCATCGCGGGCAAAGGTGGGACCCATGGGCAAAGGCAGGGTCGAGGCATTTACCGACGGCGTCGTGGCCATCATCATCACCATCATGGTGCTTGAGTTGAAAGTGCCGCATGGCGAGGATTTCTCCGCCCTGGTGCCGTTGTGGCCGATCTTCTTCTGCTACGTGCTGTCCTTCATCAATGTCGGCATCTACTGGAACAATTTGCACAACATGTTCCACGCCGTGCAGCGGGTCGACGGGCGCGTGCTGTGGGCCAACCTCAATCTGCTGTTCTGGCTGTCGCTGATGCCGGTGACGACAGCCTTCATGGGCGAGAACCACTTTGCGCCGGTGCCGGTCGCGGTCTATGGCACCGACCTCGCGCTATGCGCCATCGCCTACACCATACTCGCCGCCGCGCTGCATCGGCTGCACGGCAATGATACCGCCTTTGCCAAGGCGCTGGGTACTGACCGCAAGGGGAAGCTCTCGCTGGCTGTCTACATCGCAGCCGTCGTGCTGACCCTCGTCAGCCAGTGGATCGGCGTCGCGCTCTATGTGCTGGTCGCGATGATATGGCTCGTACCGGATACGCGCTTTGCGCGGGTGATTGAAAAGTAGCTGTCTTCACGTATTTCAAGGCAAAGCGCTGCCCAGAGTTGCGTTACTTGCGCATCGCTTTCAGTTTTTCCGCTACCGATGCGGCAAGGTCGGCATAGCGCTCCTCCAGCCGTTCCGCGGCCTTGATGATCGAGAAATCATGGCCGAACTTTTCCAGCGCCATACGCAGCTTCTCGACGAACTCGGCTTGTTTCTCCAAGGCGGAAAAGAGCGTCTTCACCTGCGTTTCGCTGATGTCGGGATTGGCCAGCATCTGCGGCACCTCGCGGCCCATCTGGTCGCCAATGGCGGTCTGTTCCTTCAGGATTGCAACCCAGTCCGTCAATCAGGAAATCTCCGTTTGCCCCCAGGGCTAAAGTTTGTTTTGTCCCCAGGGCAAAATCTCTTTTGCGGAGGCAAAGGGCAACATGCGCAGCCTCGACCGCACTGGTCAACCCGACAAGGCGAGCAGAGGCTTGCACCGGCCGGCTCCGGCGCTAAGTTCGGCGCCATCGAACAAGGAACCCATCGCCCATGATCACCGACGCCGAGATCCAGACCGCCCTGCCCGCGCTTGCCCCAGGCAATGCCGCCGTGATCACCGGCGCCGCCAGCGGCATCGGTCTGGCGGCCGCCAAGCGGCTTGCACTGATGGGCATGAAGATCGTGCTGGCCGACATTGGCGGCGCGCGGCTTGACGACGCCTCGCGCGCCGTTTCTGCGATTGCCGGCGACGATGCCGTGCTTGCCGTCGCCGCCGACGTTTCGAAGGCGGATGAGGTGGACCGCCTCGCCGAGAGGGCGTTCGGCGCCTTCGACGGCGTGTCGCTGCTGATGAACAATGCCGGCGTCGGCGACAATCCCGGAAAGCCATGGGAAAACCGCGATGCCTGGAAACGGCTGCTGGACATCAATTTCTGGGGCGTCGTGCATGGCGTGGAGGCCTTCGCGCCGCGAATGCTGGCCTCGGCCGGGCCGGGTTTGATCGTCAACACCGGCTCCAAGCAAGGCATCACCACGCCGCCCGGCAATCTTGCCTACAATGTCTCCAAGGCAGGGGTGAAAACCTTCACCGAGGGCCTGGCGCATGCGTTACGCAACGAACCCGGCGCCCATGTCGCTGCCCATCTGCTGATCCCCGGCTTCACCTTTACCGGCCTGACCGAGGGCGCGACGGAAAAACCGGCCGGCGCCTGGACCGGCGAACAGGTTGTGGATTTCATGCTGGAATCCCTGACCAGAGGCGATTTCTACATCCTGTGCCCGGACAATGAGGCGGCCCGCCCGCTGGATGAAAAGCGCATGGCCTGGGCGATCGGCGACATCATCGAGAACCGCCCAGCCCTGTCCCGCTGGCATCCGGACCACAAGGACAGTTTCGCGGCGTTCATGAAGGACTGATCTTAGGCCGCCTGCTTTTTCGACCCGCGCTTCCTCGTCACAACCTTCTTCGCTGCCATGTCGGCGATCTGTTCGTCATGCCGCTTTGCCGCACGCTCGCATTTGGCGCGGATTTCCTCGACTTCGGATTCGGTCAGATGCTCGATGCCTATGAAGTGGTTGTGGCCCTTGCCGACCCGGATCAGTTCGTCGAGCTTGGCCTGGATCGCCGCGCCGTCGCGGTTCTGAGTGTTCTGGATCAGGAAGACCATCAGGAAGGTGATGATGGTCGTGCCCGTGTTGATGACGAGTTGCCAGGTGTCCGAAAAGCCGAAGAACGGACCGCTCACCGCCCAGACGATGACGATCAGGCAACAGACGGCGAATGTAGGCGGCAGGCCGGCTATGCGGGCGACCCAGTTGGCGACCTTGGTGAAATGCTTTTCCATCTATCGTATCCTCGACGCTGCGGCGCGATGAGAAACAATCAGCGACCGTTTCAGGTTCCCGACGCAAACAAATACGTAAGTGCAATCGAATGCACGCATAAGGAGAATAAGGCAGAAAACACAGCTTATGGGTTCAATGTCACAGTAACCCTGCAGGCAAGAGTGCCTGTTCCTTCCGCTTCACAGCGGTTTACCTCCAGCCCCTTCCGCTGCGCCACCCCCGCATGGCGGAAGGGGTTTCAGTCCGGAGAGCGCGGAGCATGGTTTCCCGAAAGCGCCGACCGGCAGAAAGACGGACGGTCGCTCCACTTTCCCGCAGATTGCTTGGCAGCGCCGGCCTAGGCCTGCTGATGGCCTGTGCGACCGTGAGCGCCAGGGCAGAACCACCAACAGCACCGGCTGCCGAAATGGCGACCGATCCGACTATCACCGGCAGTCTCGAACGGCATTGGACCAACAACGCGCTGGACAGCGACCATGCGGTCAAGGACTGGTACACACTGTTGCGCGGTACGCTGCAGCAGCAATGGGGCGACAACGACGCCAACGCGAAACTCAGCGCGGACTTTCAGGTAACGCATTTCGACAAGACGTCGATCGAGGACGACCGCGGATTGTCGCTGTCGGCCGAGGCCTTCCGCCGGCTCGGCCCGGGTCTCGAACTGAGGGGATCGCTGAGCTATCGCGTCTCCAGCACCGGCGACAATCTGGACATCGGCCCGCTGACGCTGGGTACGCGCGAGTTCAAGCAGGTCTTCGGCGCCCAGACACAACTCGGCATCGACCTCGGCAACGCCACCTCGCTGATCCTCGAGGCCGCCGACAGCTACGAAAAGCTCGGCGCGACGCATTTCCAGGAAGATCTCATCCTGCCGGCGAAGCTGCATGCCGACCGCAATCTCTTCCAGTTGGCGGCTCGGGTCACCCAGACAGTTGGCCAGCTTGCCTTCGGCGCGTCCGCGTCCGCGCTGTTCGCCAGCGTTCAGGAAATCGGTTACCCGCCGCTGTTCCTGTCGTTCAACGCCTACACGCTGCGCGCCGAGGCGGCCTACAAGGCCACTGATGGCTCGACGCTCGGCGTGGCGTTGGGCGCGCAGTTCCTGCGTGGCGCCGACGACATCTACCGGCGCTGGCGCCCAACCTGGCAGGTCACCTTCGGCAAGCCGCTGCCGCACGGCTTCGAGCTGCGCGGCACCTATTTCGGCCGCTACGAAACGTCCGAAACCGACGATCCGCTAGCGTCATGGCTGCAGCGCGCGGAGCTGGAACTCGGCATGAAGGTGCGCGAGAACCTCGGCATCGCGTCCGGCATCTTCTATGAGCTCAAGGACAACCTGCTCTACGAGAACCAGGAGCGCCGCAAAGGCGTCTATGCCGAAGCGACGTACAACACGACCAAATCGATGGCCATTGTCGTTCGCGTCGACGTTTCCGAGACCTTCAAGACCGTGATCGACGAGCGCGAGCACACGGTCGATGCATTTGTGGGCCTGCGGGCGAAGATCTAGCTCATTCCCGCGCTTGACTGGGCAGACCCACAAGCGGAGGCAGGAGGGTGTTGAAGACCCTCCTGCCCACGACACGTGACAGATGATTGCCCGTGATTCTCCTGCTCAGCGGCGGCTGCCGAGCTTGTAGCTGTTGCCGCCAAGGATATTGACGCCGATACCGCTGAGAACGCCGGTAAGGACGTTGGTCTTGTTGCCGTTCAGAATGCCTTGGACGACATTGCCGCTCAGGATGTTGTTGCCACTCAGGATGCCATTGAGCGCGGTCACCTGGCCGACGCCGATGGACGGCGACACATTGATCAGGCTACCCGAGCTACCTCCCCAGCCGCCGGCATAGGCGCCGACAGTCGAGAACGAAACCATAGCAGCGGTGAGTACAAGTGCGAACTTCTTCATGACTTCTCTCCATTGATGCTAGTAGTGTTTTCTTCGACTTCTTACGACTTACCCCCGAACCGAGTAGTGCATTTTGCCGAAACTCTTGCAACTTTGGAGTGTTTCATTTCACGGATACAATCCGTTTTCCATTTCTTAACTTTAATATTTTACGTTAAGAAAATTGGTTACCGTCGAAGTCTTGAGCTGGTCAGACGGCGTCGTTTTCCCAGCGATCGAGGAACGCTTCGATCGGCATTGCCTGCATGTCGGGAACCGCTCTGGCCAGCTTTTCGACCGGCCAGTCCCACCAGGCGAGAGCTTCGATCCGCGCCGCGATATCCGGAGCGAAGCGTGGCCGGAGAGCCTTCGTCGGCACGCCGGCGACGATCGCATAGGACGGCACGTCACGCGTCACCACGGCGTTGGCGCCGATGACGGCACCGTTGCCGACGGCGACCCCAGGCATGATCACCGCGCCGTGGCCGATCCAGACATCATGGCCGATGGTCACCACTTTCGCCTGCCGCCGCTCGCGGAAGGCGGCATCGACGCCCAGCCAACGAAAATACTCGTTCGGCCGGTAGCTGAGCTTGTGCTGGGTCAGCCGCTCTATGGGATGCTCCAGCGCATTGATGCGGCTGTTGGCGGCGATAGAGCAGAATTTGCCGATCGTCGTGTAGATCGCTTCGCAGTGGCGTTCAAAATAGGAGAAGTCGCCGACATTCACCTCGCGCAGCACCACCCGCTCGCCGATCGAGGCATAGCGGCCGAGCTTGCACGCCTTCAGTTCCGCGGTCGGATGAATGCGCGGCTCGGAATCCTTCGGCACAAGACTTTCAGTACGGTCCATGCCGGCGGCTTTACCCCCGAGCGATTGGTCCCGCAAGCGGGACCAATCGTCCGAAGGTCGGCAGCCTGTTACGGCTTGCCTTTGCTCCACACCACGTTCTGACCGTAGAGCGGCACGGTGGTGACCGACATTTTGGCCGAGCCGTTCTGCACCTGGCGCGAATGCGAGAGATAGATCAGCGTCTCGTTGGCCTTGTCGTAGATGCGGTTCACCACCTGTTTCTTCCAGATCAGGCTGATGCCTTGCTTGAACACTTCCTCGCCGCCCTCGCTCATGTCGATGTCACCGATGGTGATCGGACCGGTCTGGCGGCAGGAGATCGAGGAATCGGACGGATCCTCGAACCAGTTGCCCTTGTGCAGGCGATCGATGATGCCGCGATCGAAATAGGAGACATGGCAGGTCACGCCCTCCACTTTCGGATCCTTGATCGCCTCGACGATGATGTCGTTGCCGAGCCAGTCGACGCCGACCTTGCCGACTTCCTCGGCGACCGCGGCACCGGCGCCAAGGACAACGCAGGCGGCCAAGGCGCCGCCGATCAGTTTCCGCCCAATCAGTCCGTGCCCAATCAGTCGTCGCCCAACCAGTCGTCGCAAACTAGCCTCCTGCGGTTCGAGTTGCCGGTCACAGGTGGGGCGAGCAGCCCGGCTTTGCAAGCAGATAGGTCGACACCGCCGCGGTTGCGGCAACGCGGCACTTTGCCTGTGCGAGGCCGAACCGCTAAGACTGTCGCACAGGCGCGGCATTGAGCCGGCGCGGCGATTTCTGCAGACGGACTTTTGATGATGATGCGTTCTATCCTGGTCGGCATTCTCGTCCTGATGGCGGCCGGCATCGGCTGGCTGACCTTCGACTGGTACCGCGGCCACTATGGCGGCGAACCGTTCGGGGCCGCCTTCACCCTGGTCGACCAGAAAGGCACGCCGATCACCGAAGCCGCCTTCAGGGGGCAGCCCAGCGTCGTCTTCTTCGGCTTCACCCATTGCCCCGAGGTCTGCCCGACCACGCTGTTCGAACTGGCCGGCTGGCTGAAGACGCTCGGCGACGACGGCAAGAACCTGCACGCCTATTTCGTCTCGGTCGATCCCGAGCGCGACACGCCGGAAGTGATGAACGCCTATGTCAGCAATTTCTCCGACCGTATCGTCGGCATCACGGGCGCTCCGGACAAGGTCCATGCCATGGCCAAGTCGTTCGGCATCTACTGGAAGAAGGTCGACACCGGCGACGGCGACTACACGATGGACCACACCGCCTCGGTGCTGCTGCTCAACGCCAATGGCGACTTTGCCGGCACCATCGCCTACGGCGAAAGCGCCGATACGGCCATCGCCAAGCTGAAGCGGCTGGCGGCGAAAGGCTGATTACCATTTCATGACCCAGACGCGCCTTTACTTCACCACCGGAAAGACCGAGTCCGTCAGCATTTTTGCGGCGCTTGAGGCAGCCTTCGAGGAAGAAGGGCTGCCGATCGCCGTCCTGGAGGTCGACGAGGACAAGGACATCCACGAAGTGTCGCTCTATGCCGATGGCGACGTCGATGCGGTCGAGACCCGTTTGAAGGACATCCTTGCCGGGCTTGCTTTGTCGAAGCCGATCAAGCGCGAGGCCCTGCCCGACATCGACTGGGTGGCGCATTCGCTGGAAGAGCTGAAGCCGGTGCGTGCCGGCCGTTTCTTCGTCCACGGCGCGCATGACCGCAGGAAACGCCACAGCGGCGAGCTCGCCATCGAGATCGAGGCCGGCCTCGCCTTCGGCACCGGCCACCACGGCACCACCGCCGGCTGCCTGGAAATGCTGGAAAGAGTGGTTCGGCGCGAGCATCCGCGCAATGCGCTCGACCTCGGCACCGGCAGCGCGGTGCTGGCGATCGCCGTCGCCAAGCTGGCGCATATTCCTGTGCTGGCCACCGACATCGATCCGGTGGCGGTGCGGGTGGCTGCCGCCAATGCGCGGCTCAACCACGTCAAGGCACTGGTGGAAACAGCAACCGCGCCTGGCTTTCACCATCCGATCTTCGGCAAGCGCGCGCCCTTCGATCTGATCGTCGCCAACATATTGGCGCGGCCGCTGATGCGGCTGGCGCCGCAAATGGCTGGTCACATCGCACTTGGCGGCTCGGTCGTGCTGTCAGGCATCCTCGAGCGTCAGCGCGACGCCGTCATATCGGCCTATGTCGGCCAGAATTTTCGCCACGTGCGCACCTTGCACCGCGAAGGCTGGGTGACGATCCATCTGAAGCATTGAGGCATGCAGGCCGGCAACGACCGAGCTTGGACCAAGTTCCGCCGATTGTCAGCCAAGCGATGCTGTAGCAGGTTGCGCCCAGCCGGAAATCGATTCCGATTTCCGCGACCGTACGCTACGGTTGCGCTGACCGCAGGAGGCCCACAATGTTCCAGACCTTCGATTCCGCCGGCGACCCGGCCGTCGGTAAACCGCGTGTGGCGTTGCTGCGCCAATGGCTTGAAGCCAACGGGCTGGACGGCTTCATCGTGCCGCGTGCCGACGAGCATCAGGGCGAATATGTCGCCGACCGCTCGGCGCGGCTGAAATGGCTGACTGGCTTCAGCGGCTCGGCCGGTGTCGCCATCGTCCTGCGCGACCGCGCCTTCGTCTTTGTCGACGGGCGCTACACGCTGCAGGTGCGCAGCGAGGTCGATCTCGACGTCTTTTCGATCGAAAGCCTGGTCGACAATCCCCCGGCCGTCTGGCTGAAAGACAATCTTGGCAAGGGCGCACGGCTCGGCTTTGATCCATGGCTGCACACGATCAGCGAGGTCAAGGCGCTGCAGGCTTCGGCCGACAGATCGGGCGCTGTGCTGGTGCCGCTCGACAAGAACCCGATCGACATTATCTGGAAGGATCAGCCCGAGGCGCCGGTGGCTCCCGTCGAGCTTCACCCGATCGGCTTTGCCGGCGAGCTTGCCAAGGACAAGCTGGCGCGGCTGGCGGCGGCGATCGCCAAGGATGGTGCCACCCATGCGGTGCTGACCGACCCCTCCTCCATCGCCTGGGCCTTCAACATCCGTGGCGGCGACGTGCCGCACACGCCGCTGGCGCTCGGCTTCGCCATCCTCGCCGCCGATGGGTCGCACCAGCTTTTCATGGATAAGCGCAAGTTCTCGCGCCAGGTCGCGGCCTACCTCACCCAGCTCGCCGAGCCGCATGAGCCCGGCGAATTCGAAGCGGCGATTGCGGCACTTGCCAAGAGTGGCGCGAAAATCGCGCTCGATCCGGTGCTGGCGGCCGACAGGCTGCGCATGCTGGTCGAGGCCAATGGCGGCACCGTGATCGCCGCAGCCGACCCCGCCCGCATCCCGCGCGCCACCAAGAACCAGGCCGAAATCAACGGCTCGCGCGCCGCGCATCGGCGTGACGGTGCCGCCGTGGCGAAGCTTCTGTGCTGGCTGGAGCGGCAAAAACCCGGATCGCTCGACGAGATATCGGTGGTCACCCGGCTGGAGGAACAGCGCCGGCAGACCGGCGAAGAGACCCAGATGCCGTTGCGCGATGTCTCCTTCGACACCATTTCGGGCGCCGGCCCGAACGGTGCCATCATGCATTACCGCGTGTCGCGCGCCACCAGCCGTAAGCTGCAGGCCGGCGAGCTGTTCCTGCTCGATTCCGGTGCGCAGTATCAGGACGGCACCACCGACATCACGCGCACCGTGCCGATCGGCCAGCCGACGCAGGAGATGCGCGAACGCTTCACCCTGGTGCTGAAAGGCATGATCGGCATTTCCACCTTGCGCTTTCCCGCCGGCACGCGCGGCTCCGAGATCGATGCCGTCGCGCGCATGGCGCTGTGGAAGCACGGTTGCGACTTCGCCCACGGCACCGGCCATGGCGTCGGCTCGTATCTGGCCGTGCATGAAGGGCCGCAGCGTATCGCCCGCACCGGCACCGAAAAGCTGCTCGAAGGCATGATGCTGTCCAACGAGCCGGGCTACTACAAGGAAGGCGCCTACGGCATCCGCATCGAGAACCTGATCCTGGTGACGTCGGCGCAAGAGATCGAGGGCGGCGATATCGCCATGCACGGCTTCGAGACGCTGACGCTGGCGCCGATCGACACAAGACTGGTGCAGTCGGACCTCCTGACGCGCGACGAGTTGCACTGGCTGGACACGTACCATGCGCGCGTGCTGACCGAGATCGGCCCGATGCTCGACGGCGAAACGCTGGCCTGGCTGGAGAAGGCGACAGCGCCGCTGCCGCACGACGCGAAGATTTGAGGTGAGCTTCTTTCTCCCGTTTACGGCAGGACTATCGCGTATGGAATTCTTGAGATGGCTGCCCGGCACGGACCCCCACCCCTAACCCCTCCCCACAAGGGGGAGGGAGACTTCCGTTGGCGCTGACCCAGGAGAATCGCCTGTCTTTTCGGCGCCAAGAAGAATTAAAGGCACGCGGCAGCGTTCCCTCCCCCTTGTGGGGAGGGTTAGGGTGGGGGTTCTTCTTCGCAAGAATCCATACGTGACAGCCCGGCCGTTTACGGGGAGAAGTGCCCGGCAGGGCAATAAAGGCGGCGCTAACGTCCAAACCGATTCGCGCTTAGAATTTTACCCCACGAACTGCCGCGCCAAAATCAGCACTGCCGCACCCGCCAGAAACATCGCCATCAACCCACCGCGCAGCGAGACGACCGCGGTGACCACCAGAGCCGCCCATTCCGCCGGCCCGGCATTCAACAGTTCCGGCGCCACCAGCGTCGTCAGCACCGCCGCCGGCACGGCGTTGAGACCGGCCTCGACGCGCGGATGGATGGTTTCGAAGCGGGAGATGACCAGATGCCCGCCGATGCGCGTCAGATAGGTCGCGATTGCGCCGGCGATGATGATCCAGAAGGTCGTGCTCATGGCCGTGCCTTTACGCCGCTGTGATGGGGAGGCAGGATGACCGCCAGCAGCACACCGGCAACAGCGCCAATCGAGACATGCCAAGGCGAGCCCACCGTCTTGTAGGCGATGATCGAGGCGGCGGCGCTGGCGACGACCACCGGCAGCCACAGCGGCCGCTTGCGAAAGCCCAGCACGAGACCGAGGAAATAGATCGGCAGCAGGAAATCGATGCCGAGCGCATGCGTGTCGGGGATCAGCTTGCCGAACAGCGCGCCAAGCGCGCTTTCGACGATCCAGAACAGATAGACCGGCAAGCCAAGCCCCAGATACCAGGCAAAGCCGACTGTCTGGCCCGATTGCGCCCGCGCTTCGGCTACCGCGAATTGCGGATCGGTGAGGATGAAATAACCAAGTGCCTGCTGGGTGACAGGCCAGTGCGCGATGCGCCGGCCGATGCCTGCGGAATAGAGCACGTGGCGGAAATTGACGGCGAAGATCGACAGCACGATCAGCCACGGCGCCACATGCTGGCCGAACAGCTGGATGCCGACCATCTGGCTGGCGCCGCCATAGACCAGCGCGCTCATCAGGAAGGCTTCCAGGACCGAGAAACCATTGTCGACGGCGAGCGCACCGAACAGCACCGCAAACGGCGCCGACGCCACCACGACAGGCATCGACAGCCGCACGCCCTGCCAGAAATCGCTTCTTTCGCTGCTCTCCGAAATTGCGTCCGTCGCCATCAACCACTCCTGATACATGTCGCCCAAAAGTGCGTAGCAGGGATAACGACATGCACAACAACAAGGGAAGCGCGGTATGTAGGTGGCGCGCCTCGCCGTGTCACACGAATTCGCTTGAGCCAAACGATCAGCGGAAATGATCGCTGGATCGGCTGAGTTAGACGCTTATTCCTTCGGGATCTTGCCCTCAATCGCCCTGCCCCAGTCGAGCAGCGGCTTGGCGCGCAAGGTGAAATCGACGAGTTCATCGACCAGATCAGCCGTATGGATTCCGGCCGGATCGATGACATGCTGGACATAGAAATGCCGGTGGCGGATGGCGGCGACCAGATCGGGATCGCTGATTTCCTCGAAGCCGCGTGGCGTACGCTTCATACGGCCTTCGGTCTCGAGTTCAAGCCGGTTCTTCTTCAGCGCCGCCACCAGGGCGCGAAACTTGTCCGGCTTCGTCGCGACGGCTTTGCGCATCGCCAGCAGCAGCGCAGGCTCCGGCTGCCACCAGGCAATGTCGGCAAAGCAGCGCTCAAGCCCGATATGCACGTAGAACACGCCCTGCTCCATCTTGGTGCCGTCGGGCGACAGGATGGCCGACAAATGCCTGTTGTAGGGCCGCTTATCCCTAGCGAAACGCACGTCGCGATTGATCCGGAACAGCGACTTCTTGCGGTCGCCGCGCAGGCCGAGACCTGCCTCCGCGAAGCGCGCGGTCAGCGTCTCGACGAGATCACCGAATGGATCGCGCAAATCCTTTTCGAAGAGGTCGCGATTCTCCAGGAACCACTCGCGGCTCTGGTGGAAATCCAGCGCCTTGAGGAACGGAATGGCTTTGGGGCCGAAGCCGCTGAACGGTCCGGTCATGCCTTGCCGATCCGCACCAGCCAGGCATCCTCGTCGATCACCTCGATGCCGAGTTCGCTGGCGAGCTTCAGCTTGGAGCCGGCACCTGGCCCGGCCACGACAAGATCGGTCTTCGCCGAAACCGAGCCCGCGACCTTGGCGCCGAGGCGCTCCGCCATCGCCTTGGCTTCGGAGCGTGTCATCTTCTCCAGCGAGCCCGTGAACACGACCGTCTTGCCGGCGACCTCGCTGTCGGCCGAGACGTTGACGATATACGGCTTCGGCTTGACTTGGCGGAGCAACGCGTCAAGCACGTCGTCATTGCGCTCATTGCCGAAGAAGTCGCGCAAAGCATCGATCACGGTATCGCCGATGCCGTTGACCGAGGGGAAAACTGTATGTGGATTCTCCGCTGCCGCTGTCTCCTTGCCGACGCGGATCAGCTCCTCGATGGTCGAGAAGGTGCGGGCAAGCACGGCGGCCGTCGTTTCACCGATATGGCGGATGCCGAGCGCGAAGATGAAGCGGTCCAGCTCCGGCTCGCGGCGCGAATCGATGGCGGCGAACAGCTTGTCGAGGCCCTCATAGTTGCGATCCTCGACGCTGCGCACATTCTTGCGTGTCTTGCCCGATGCGGCCTCGCGCTGCCTTGCCTGCTCCTCACGGCGCTCGGCCAGCGCCCTGGTGACAGCCGGACGGCGGTCCCTGAGCGTGAAGATATCGGCGGCGGTCTTGATCAATCCCGCATTGAAGAACGTGTCTATGTTTTCCGCGCCGAGCCCTTCGATGTCCAGGGCGCCGCGTGACACGAAGTGGCGCAATCCCTCCACCGCCTGCGCCGGGCAGATCAGTTCGCCGGTGCAGCGCCGGCGGGAATCTTCCTTGCCGGTCTTTTCGTTGATCTCGCGCGTCGCCGGCGAGCCGCAGATCGGGCAAGTGTGAGGGAACTCGTAAGGCACCGCATCAGCAGGCCGCTTGTCGATGACGACGCTGACGATCTGCGGAATGACATCGCCTGCCCGCTGGATCACGACCGTATCGCCGATGCGCACATCGATGCCATCTCGGATCGGCTCGCCGGTGCTGTCCAGGCCCTTGATGTAGTCCTCATTGTGCAGCGTGACGTTCTCGACCACGACGCCGCCGACAGTGACCGGCGCCAGCCGCGCAACCGGCGCCAGCGTACCGGTACGGCCGACCTGGATGTCGATCTTCTGCACGGTCGTCATCGCCTGTTCGGCCGGAAATTTATGCGCGACCGCCCAGCGCGGTTCGCCGGTGACGAAGCCCCATCGGCGTTGCAATTCCAGCTGGTCGACCTTGTAGACGACACCGTCGATATCGTAGCCGAGCGCCGAGCGCTGCTCCTCGATCCGATGATAATGCGCGATCAACTCCTCGGCCGATTTCGCCCGCACCATCAGCGGACTGATCTTGAACCCCCACTCGGCGAATTTCTGTACCGAATCATATTGGGTCGGAGCGGGATCCGCCGAGGTGTAGCCCCAGGCATAGGCGAAGAATTTGAGGTTGCGGCTGGCGGTGACGGACGGATCCTTCTGGCGCAGCGACCCGGCCGCCGTATTGCGCGGATTGACATAGTCCTGGCCGCCGGCCGCTGCCGAGCGTTGCTTCAGCGCCTCGAATTCCGCATAGGTCATATAAACCTCGCCGCGGATCTCGATGGTTTCGGGCCAGCCCGAGCCTTTCAACTTCGCAGGGATGTCGGCGATAGTCTTCAAATTGGCGGTGATGTCTTCGCCGACGGCGCCGTTGCCACGCGTCGCGCCCTGCACGAACACACCGTTCTCGTAGCGCAGCGAAGCCGACAGCCCGTCGATCTTCGGTTCGGCGGTGAAGGCGATGTCGAGCTCCTTGTCGCGATCGAAGAACCGCCGCCCGCGTTCGATGAAATCCGTGACGTCATCGTCGGTATAGGCCTTGGCAAGGCTGAGCATCGGCACGGCGTGGCGCACCTTGGTAAAGCCTTCCGCGGGTGCTGCACCAACCCTCAGCGATGGCGAGTCCTCGCGAACCAGCGCTGGAAAGCGCTCCTCGATGGCAAGGTTGCGCCGTGCCAGCGCATCATATTCTGCATCGGTGATAACTGGCGCGTCTTCGGTATGGTAGCGCCGATCGTGCTCGGCGATCTCTTCCGCGAGGCGCTTCAGCTCAGCTTCGGCCTCGCTTTCGGTCAGGGCATCGACTGGTTTTTCGGACATGGTTTTGCACCTGGCTGCTGTTGGCCCGGGACAATAGATCAGGATTCGGATGGAAGGGAGCTGAATTCTGACAAAACCACGCCGAAACAGCAGGATGGAGCCATATGCTGACTCTGTTCGTGTGTCGAATTTCACCAGTTAGAGGCACCCCCGATCGGGAAGCAGCGCCATCAGGAAACGGCGGTATTCTCACGCAGCAGCCGCTCCGCGGCGGCGCGCGCCTCGTCGGTGATGGTGGCGCCGGCCAGCATGCGTGCGATCTCTTCCTGCCGCGCCGGCCGATCCATTTCGGCAATGCCTGTGGCGACACGGTCGGTGGTGCCGGATTTGGAGATCAGGAAATGCGTCGCCGCGCGCGCCGCCACCTGTGGTGCGTGCGTCACCGACAGCACCTGCACGCGCTTCGACAGCCGCGCCAGCCGCTGGCCGATAGCGTCGGCGACAGCGCCGCCCACACCGGTGTCGATTTCGTCGAACACCAGCGTCGGTGCCGAGCCGCGGTCAGCCAGCGCCACCTTCAGCGCCAGAAGGAAGCGCGAAAGCTCCCCGCCGGAGGCCACTTTCATCATCGGCCCGGGCCGCGTGCCTGGATTGGTCCGCACCCAGAATTCGATCTGATCGATCCCCTCTTCCATGCGGCTTTCGACCTCGCTCTTCATTTCCACGATAAAGGCGGCGCGTTCGAGCTTCAGAGCCGGCAATTCCGCCATCACCGCCTTGGTCAGGCCGACCGCCGCCGCATGACGAAGCGAGGACAGCTGCGCGGCGGCAATGTCATAGGTCTCGCGCGCGGCAGTGGCCTGCTTTTCCAACCCGTGCAGGCGCTCCTCGCCGGCATCGAGATCGGCGAGATCGGCCGACATCGTGTCGCGCAGCTGCGCCAAATCGTCGACGGCGACGCTGTGCTTGCGCGAGGCCGCACGCAGCGAAAACAGCCGCTCCTCCGCTTTCTCCAGCCGTTGCGGATCATATTCGGTGGCGCGCAATGCTGCCTCGACGCCCGATTGCGCCGCGTCGAGCGACAGCATCGCCTCATCGAGCGATTTGACGACATCGTCGAGCAGGCCGGGCGCCTCCGTCACCTTGCGCTGCAGCCGCCGCAGCAGGCTGGCCAGTTGCGGCAAGGGCGAGGACGGGCCGGATAGCACATCCTGCGCATCATGGATTTCGGAAGCGATCTTCTCCGCTCGCATCATCGACGCCCGCAGTTCGGCGAGATCGGTCTCCTCGCCCGGCTGCGGATCGAGCTTCGTCAGTTCCGCCACCGCCGCGCGCAAATAATCAGCCTCGCGCGCCGCCGCCGCCACCTTGGCGCGGTGTCGCGACAGCTCCTGCTCGCAGGCGCGCCAGTGCCGCCATGCCTCGCCGGTCGAGCGGACGGCGCCGAGATGGCCACCGAAAGCATCGAGCACCTCGCGGTGCGCTCCGGGATCGACCAGCGCGCGCTCGTCATGCTGGCCGTGGATCTCGACCAGCGCGCGCCCGACATCGCGCATCAGGGTGACGCTTGAAGGCTGATCGTTGACGAAGACGCGGGTGCGGCCGTCCGCCGTCTGCAGGCGGCGCAGGATGATGTCGCCGTCATCCTCGATCGCATTGTCGGCAAGCAGCGTACGCGCCGGATGGTTACGCGGCACGTCGAAGACGGCGATGACCTGCCCCTGCGCCGCGCCATGGCGCACCAGCGAAGCATCGCCGCGCGCTCCGAGCGCCAGCGACAAGGCATCGAGCAGGATGGATTTTCCGGCACCGGTTTCGCCGGTCAGCACCGAAAGACCCGGCTGGAAGTCGATATCCAGCTTCTCGATCAGGACGATATCGCGGATCGACAGTCTGGAAAGCATCAGAACCCAAATCTAGAACGGCACGCGACGGTTTGGAGTCGCAGCGCCGCACTATCTTTTTGTTTGAGCACCGGATCAATCCGAAAAAGCGCACGCTTCGATCCGAGTGCTCCAGGCAGGTTCCGCAAAAGTGTCGTGCGGTTTTGCGGCTAAAACCCGCGACAAGCAACAAAACCAGGCAGACGGCGCGTTGGTGAAGCCTGCAACGTCTGCTTGGGATCAGGCGCCGGTGATCATCTTTCCGGCCTTGGATATCCACGACCCGGCATTTTCGCGCGGTGCAAGCCCATTGCTCTGCAAGAGCTTGTATGAATCCTTGTACCATGAACTGTCAGGGTAATTGGTGCCGAGCACGGCGGCGGCGGTCTGCGCCTCCGAGGTCAGACCCATCGCGTAATAGCTTTCGGTCAGGCGGGCGAGCGCCTCCTCGACATGGCGGGTGTTAGAATAGTTCTCGACCACGGTGCGGAAGCGCTTGACGGCGGCGATGTATTCACGCCGCTCGAGATAGTAGCGGCCGATCTGCATTTCCTTACCGGCCAGCTGATCGTTGGCGAAGCGGATCTTTTCCTTGGCGTCGTCGACATATTCCGATGTCGGCCAGCGCGTGACCAGATCCTGCATCGTCTGGACGGTCTGACGCGCTTCCTTCTGGTCCTGCGTCACGTCCTTGATCTGACGGTAGTAGCTCAAGCCGATGATGTACTGCGCATAGGCGGCGTCATCGGTCGACGGGTAAAGCGTGAGATAGCGCTTGGCCGAGCCGATCGCCTCATCGTAATTGCCCTGGCGATAGTCGGCGAAAGCGCCCATCACCATCGATTTGCGGGCCCATTCTGAATAGGGATGCTGGCGGTCGACGGCGTCGAACTTCTTGCTCGCCTCCTGCAGGCGCCCGGCATTGAGATTGGCAAGGCCCTGATTGTAGAGAACATCGGCCGGCTCGGTCTGGTCGACATAGGTCGACAGGTCGATATCTTTCTCCGACGACATGCAGGCCGACAGAAAGAGCGATGGAACAACTACTGAAAGCGCCAGGAAAACAGCCCTCTGCGGTGCTTTCAATTGACCAACTCGCTTGAAGAACATGATTGGATCTCGCCCTTTCGGCGCCATTTCAATGCCAGTTGCATGCCATTGTTTCAAAACTGGTCCCCACTTTTGAACGACATGCATAATCGACGGCAGCAGCCATAAACCATAACCGCCTTGCCCGACAACGCTATCTCCGGCCAATCGCACATTTTTGTGGCGGCCGGACGCAGCTTGGACGTCAATGCAATTTCACTGGCGAGTGGTGCATTCCTGCCACATGCGCTATCGCCCATGGAACCCGAAAAACCCGGGAAATCAGATCATCCAGGGCGCGTAGAGTGGCGCATTGACGGCGTTCATCTCGGCGCTGCGGCCACGCTCGCGGCGTGTCGTCTCGACGATTTCGAATGCCGTGCGGTCCGAGAGCAGACGGCGCAGGGCCGCGGCATTCATCCTGTGGCCGCCGCGATAGGAGCGGAAGCAGCCGATGAAGCGGGCGCCGGCCAGCGCCAGGTCGCCCATGGCGTCCAGCGTTTTATGGCGCACGAATTCGTTGGGATAGCGCAGGCCGCCCATATTGATGACGCGGTTGTCGTCGCCGATGACCAGCGAGTTCTCCAGCGAGGAGCCGAGCGCATAGCCTGCAGCCCACAGCCGCTCGACATCCTTCATGAAGCCGAAGGTGCGGGCGCGCGCGATGTCGCGACGGAAAATATCGGCATTGAGGTCGGAGGCAAACAGCTGACGGCCGATCGCCGGACTTTCGAAGTCGATCTCGATCTCGAAACGGGTCCCGTCATAGGGGCGAAACTCCGCCCACGAGGCGCCGTTCTCGATGCGGACCGGCTTGATGACCCTGATATAGCGGCGCTTGACCGAAAGCGTCTCGATGCCCGCCTGATCGATGGCTTCGACGAACGCCATGGCGCTGCCATCGAAGATAGGAACCTCGGAACCATCGATCTCGACAGCGACATTATCGATGCCGAGCCCAAACAGCGCCGCCATGATGTGCTCGACCGTGGCGATGTGCTCGCCAGCGGGATCACCAAGCATGGTGCACAGGTCGGTAGCGCCGACTTCCGAGACCAGGGCACGAAACTCGCGGCCCTGCTCCGCACCGTTGAAAAGCTGGAAAACGATGCCGGTGTCGGCATCCGCGGGCACGAAGCTGATGGACACTTCCTTGCCGCTGTGGACGCCGGTGCCGGTAAGCGACGCGCGCGTCTTCAATGTCGTCTGATAGTCGTGCAAGACAATCCCCATAAGCCCGTAATGCCTAGGTCCGCTTCTCCAGCCCGAGGGCGCGGCTCTTGTGTGAATCGGCTGGCAGGGCGACTTCCCCCGAAATCCCGGCAAACCGATGATGGTAGGCAGCGAAGATAATGTCCCGTCAGGGAGACTCCAAATCACGGTTTCTTACTCTGTGTAACCGCGAAATGGAATGAGTGCGAATTGGTAAGTCGTTGAAATCCCATCATTTAAAACGTTAACAGGCAAGCGATTCCTCGCTTACCTGTTAACAAATGTTACAGTCCGTTTACCAATCAGTTGGCCTGGCGGCGCAGGAACGCCGGAATCTCCAGCTGATCGTCTTCCTGAGTCGTCCTCACCTGCGGCGTCAGGCGGCCCTGATCATCGAGCTGGCCACGGCGCGGCGCATACAGCTGCGCATCCTGACTGGCAAGACGGCGTACTTCGGGCGCTGCCTGGCGCAGCTTGGGCTCGCGCGGCTGCGCCGGCTGCAGTCGTGCGGGTTCCTCCTCGCGACGGGTCAGGCCATTGGTCAGGCGCTTCAGCAGGCCCATCGGTCCGCTGTTGTTCTCGTGATCGACCGGGCGGCTCTTGGCATCCACCTCGGCCTTGACGACCGGCGGAAAGTCCTCGACGCGCGGCATACGCTGCGGCGCCATCGCAACCGGCTGCGGGGCTTCGCGCAGCATCTCGCGCGGCTGCGGGGCCGGCTGCATCTGCTGGACCACCGGCTGCGGCATCGGCTGGGCGGGCGGTGCCTGGAAGATCTTGCTCTGCGGGCGGAAATCTTCAGCGTGGGCGACCGGGGCCGGGCGCGCCTGCGCCATGGCCGCGGCATTAGCTTCGGCCAGATGGATGGCTTCCGCGACCGGGTCGACAGCGCGTGGCTCGTATGCCGCCTGCTGGACAGGCGCCGGACGAACCTCCGCGATCTGAGCCGCCGGGCGGCTGGCCGGCTTCGGAGGCGCCGTGCGGATCGAGATCGGCGCGGCGGCGATTTCAGCCGCCGACTTGTCGATGCCGGTGGCAACCACCGAGACGCGAATGACGCCTTCGAGTTCCTCGTCGAAAGTGGCGCCCAGGATGATGTTGGCGTCCTGGTCGACTTCCTCGCGGATACGGGTCGCGGCTTCGTCGACTTCGAACAGCGTCAGGTCGCGGCCGCCGGTGATCGAGATCAGCAGGCCCTTGGCGCCCTTCATCGAGGTCTCGTCGAGCAGCGGGTTGGCGATCGCCGCTTCGGCGGCGGCCATCGCACGGCCCTCTCCGGAAGCCTCGCCGGTGCCCATCATCGCCTTGCCCATCTCGCGCATGACGGAACGGACGTCGGCGAAGTCGAGATTGATCAGGCCTTCCTTGACCATCAGGTCGGTGATGCAGGCGACACCGGAATAGAGCACCTGGTCGGCCATGGCGAAGGCGTCGGCGAAGGTGGTCTTGTCATTGGCCAGCCGGAACAGGTTCTGGTTGGGGATGACGATCAGCGTATCGACGCATTTCTGCAATTCCTCGATGCCGAAATCCGCGGTCTTCATGCGGCGCTGGCCTTCGAAGTGGAACGGCTTGGTGACGACGCCGACGGTGAGGATGCCCTTTTCGCGCGCCGCGCGGGCAACGACGGGAGCAGCACCGGTGCCGGTGCCGCCGCCCATGCCGGCGGTGACGAAGCACATATGGGTGTTGGTCAGGTGATCGAGGATTTCATCGATGCACTCTTCCGCCGCCGCACGGCCGACTTCCGGCTGCGAGCCGGCGCCAAGGCCTTCGGTGACATGCGCGCCGAGCTGGATCAGGCGGCCCGCCTTCGACATGGTCAGCGCCTGCGCGTCGGTGTTGGCCACCACGAACTCGACACCGCGCAAACCGGCGGTGATCATGTTGTTGACGGCATTGCCGCCGCCGCCGCCGACACCGAACACGGTGATGCGCGGCTTAAGCTCGGTGATGTCCGGCTTCTGCAGATTGATGGTCATTGTCTCCGTCCTTTGCCTTTCACGCCGCTTCGCCGCCGCGGCCGCCTATGGGGCTGTCCCCGTCAATTTTAGAAACTGTCTCTCAACCACTGACTCATGCGATGCAGTTTTCCGCCCGTTCCGGTCATTTTGAGACCGGAAATTCCTTTCGCAGGATGGCTCTCGAAGCTCGCCATCTGCGGATAGATCAGAAGCCCCACCGCGGCCGAGAAGGCCGGCCCCTTCGCCGCTTCCGGCAGGCCGGCCACGCCGAGCGGGCGGCCGATGCGCACATTGCGTCCCAGGATGCGGCGCGCCGCCTCCGGCAGGCCGGCAAGCTGGCTGGCACCGCCGGTAAGAACCACACGCTTGCCCACTGCATTGCCATAGCCGGACCTGTTGAGCCGGTCGCGCAGCAGTTCGAGCGTCTCGTCGATGCGGGCGCGCACGATGCGCGTCATCACCGAGCGCGGGATCTGCAAGGGCACGTCGCCATCGTCGCCGATCGGCTGGACCGAGACCAGGTCGCGGTCGTCTGCGCTGCCCGGCAGCGCCGAGCCATGCATCACCTTCAGCCGTTCCGCGGCATCGAGCGAGGTCGACAGCCCCTTGGCCATGTCCAGCGTGACGTGGTTGCCGCCGATGGCGATGGCGTCGCCATGGACGAACTTGCCTTCCGAAAACACCGAAATCGTTGTCGTGCCGCCGCCCATGTCGATGCAGGCCGCACCCATTTCCAGCTCGTCGTCGACCAGGGCCGCCAAACCGCTGGCATAGGGCGTCGCCACCATGCGCTCGACCGACAGATGCGAGCGGTTGATGGAAAGCTCCAGATTGCGCATCGGCGCGGCGTCGCCGGTCAGCACATGCATGTCGACGCCGAGTGCGTCACCGACCATGCCGCGCGGATCGCGCACGCCGCGTTCGGCATCCAGCGAGAAGCCGACGGGAAGCGAATGGATCACCTCGCGCTCGGCCTTCAGCGCCTGCTTGGCGCCAGCACCGAGAACGCGCTTGATGTCGGCCTCGTCGGCCTCATGGCCGCCAAGATTGATGGTGGCGGAGAAGGCTTCGCTCTTGAGCCGGCCGGCCGTCATGTTGACGATCAGAGAATCGACCGTCAGCCCGGCCATGCGCTCGGCCGCGTCGACGGAAAGGCGGATGGCGTGCTCGGCGCGGTCGAGATCGACGATGACACCCGACTTCACGCCTTGCGACTTCTGGTGACCGATGCCGATCACCTGGATCCGGTGCGAGCGGCCGCGCAGCAGCTTGCCGTCATCGCACGGCTTCAGCTTGGCCACCATGCAGCAGACCTTGCTCGAACCGACATCCAGCACCGTCAGGGTGCCGGACCGGCGCGACGCGGCATCGCCAGGACCGCCAAGCCAGTTCATATCTTCGTCTCCGGCTTGCGCTTCAGGCTCTTGGGTTTCTCGTTGAGGGCGGCTTCGCGCTGCGTCGCCGCTTCCGCCGTCAACTGCACGACCAGCCGGTCCGTCAGGCGCATGTCGACGGCGGCGATGTCGCGCGACAGCAAGCCGCTGTCATGATCCATCTTCACGAGTTCGGCGAGCGCCTGTTCCTCGTCATCCTCGGGAAGCTTGATGGTGATGCCATTGTCCAGCTTCAGGTCCCAGCGCCGCTCGCCTACGCGGATATACCCTTTGATCCGGCTCGCGAGCTCGGGATATTTTTCGACCTTGGCCAGGAAATCGGGCGCGCTCGCCGGCGCGCCGGCGCCGATCAGCAGCGGCAGAAGCACCTGCTTGCCGCCCGAGAACGGCGCGATCATGGCACCATTCCTCTCGATGACCGAAAGCTCGTCGCCCTGCTGCCAGAGCGCGAAAGCCTCGCGCTCCTCGACACGTACTTCCAGCGTATGCGGGTAGACCTTGCGCACCGCCGCAACCTCGATCCACGGCAGGCCGGAGATCCGTTCGCGCGCTGCCTCGGCATTAAAGCCGATCAGCGACGTCCAGCCATCAAGTTCAAGCCTGTCGAGTATATCGATTTCCGAGGTCTGGCGATTGCCGACCACCTTGACCTGATCGACGGCAAAGCCGGTACGGGCGGTGATGCTCTGCACGATACCGTCGACGTGACCGCCAAGGTAGGCACCATAGGCACTGCTCGAGAAAATCAGCACGGCCGACATCATGGCCGCGGAAAAGCGCGGCGCCTGGAATTCCCCAACGCCCAGGCGCGCCAGAATGCGCACCGGGCGGCGAAGCATGCGCGGCAGTACGAAATGGTCCAACGACAATGACAGGCCGAACAGCGCCGGCCCGGCCGCGCCCCTCTCCCTACCTTGTCCCCATTTCAACGCAGACACGAAGCGTCCTCCACCATCCAACTCAACAAATCGCCAAACGAGTGCCCGGCTTGGGCGGCGATTTCAGGCACCAAAGACGTCGGCGTCATACCCGGCTGGGTGTTGACCTCGAGCCAGACAATCTCGCCGTTTTCGGAATGACGATCGTCATAACGGAAGTCCGAACGGGAAACGCCTCGACAGCCGATCGCTTGGTGAGCCTTGAGCGCCAGTGTTTGTATTTTTTGGTAAATATTCGGTGAAACTTTTGCGGGGCATTCGTGCTTTGATCCCCCGGCGACATATTTTGAATCATAGTCGTAGAAGGAATGGCCGGTCGGGATGATCTCGCAGACCCCCAGCGCCACATCGCCCATCACCGCGCAGGTCAGCTCCCTGCCGTGGATGTAGCGCTCGACCATGACGGTATCGCCATATTTCCACTCCGACGAGCCAAGAACCTGCGGCGGATGCGACTGGCCCTCATGCACGATGACGACACCGAAGCTCGAACCCTCATTGACCGGCTTGACCACATAGGGCGGCTTCATCGGATGCTTGTTCTGGATGGCAAAGCGGCTGGCGACCTTCGATTCGGCGACCACGATGCCGACCGACTTGGCAACCCGCTTGGCCTGCTCCTTGTTCATGGCCAGAGCCGAGGCGAGCACGCCAGAATGGGTGTAGGGAATGCCGAGATATTCAAGGATGCCCTGAATGGTGCCGTCCTCGCCAAAAGGGCCGTGCAGCGCATTGAAGGCGACATCCGGCTTGAGCTCGGCAAGCACGGAGCCGACATCGCGCCCGACATCGACACGGGTGACCTGGTAGCCTTCCTTCTCGAGCTCATCGGCACAAGCCCTTCCCGACGAAAGAGACACGGGCCGCTCGGACGAAAAACCACCCAGCAGGACGGCCACATGCTTGTTTTTCATTCCCCGGCATCCCCTCTCTCACGGCGGACCAAAACCAGATTTTCCGCAACATTGAGTCAGAGTCTCCCGGCAGGTTGCCCCCCAGACGGAAAACGCTGAAAACGCGTCGAACGACTCAAATCAGGAAACGCTTTCGAGCAGAGAATCAGAGAGTTGATTCACTGGCAAGTGCTTACGATTCCGAGAGATTCACTTTCTGAGAAAATGGATGCGAAAAGCGTGTCGTTGAGTCTTTGCGGCAACGGTCGCGGACCGTTTCGGCCTCGTTGAAGTTCATGCATCACATGAACTTCAACGCGCGCCAAAGTGCACCTTAAAGGAGCTGCCCGAGAAACTCCTGCACGGCATGCCCCGGCCGGAAATTGCCGATTCGCTTGATTTCCCATTGCAACCGGATACCGGAATTCTCCAGCACCCGCGTGCGCACCGTCTCGCCGAGATATTCAAGGTCGTAGCCGGTCGCGGTTCCCGTGTTGATCATGAAGTTGCAATGCATCGGCGACATCTGGGCCCCGCCGATCATCAGGCCGCGGCAGCCCGCTCTGTCGATCTCCTTCCAGGCCGACGTGCCTTCCGGATTCTTGAAGGTCGAGCCACCGGTCTTCTCGCGGATCGGCTGCACGGTCTCGCGATGGTTCTGCACGGCCTCCATCGCCGCCTTGATCGCCGTTTTCTCCTCGGCAAAGCCTTCGAACACGGCCGAGGTGAAGATCAGCCCGGAGGGCGCCGCTGAATGGCGATAGGCGTATCCCATATCGGCATTGCTCAGCGTCTGCACATTGCCCTTGCGGTCGAGCGCCCGCACTTCGACGACGCGCTCGCGCGTCTCGACACCATTGGCGCCGGCATTCATCCGCAGCGCACCGCCGATTGCACCCGGAATGCCGTGGTAGAAATGAAAGCCGCCAATGCCGGCCTCGAGCGCCACCGCTGCGACACGCTTGTCGGGGGTCGCAGCTCCCGCCTTGATCCTGATCGGCGAAATCACCTCGGCCTCGCCGAAGCCCTTGGCCGAAAGGCGGATGACAAAGCCCTCGATGCCGCCGTCGCGGACCAAAAGGTTCGAGCCGACGCCAACGACGGTAAGAGGTATTTCTTCAGGAACGGCTTTGAGGAACACCGCAAGATCCTCCTCATCAGCCGGCTGGAACAACGCTTCAGCCAGGCCCCCGGCACGGAACCAGGTGATCTTGTCCATCTCGGCGTTCGGCGTGAGGCGGCCGCGCAGGCCGGCAAGCCGGTCGCCAAGTCTGTCGATCAGGGCCTGGCCGTGCATCATGAGACGGTCCCGCCAAGCTCCTTGGGCAACGCATAGGCCCATTGGGTGATGTTGCCGGCGCCCAGGAAGACGACGAAGTCACCCGGCTTGGCCAGATCACGGATGACGGGCGCGATCGCCGCCGGACCCTCGATGTAGCGCGCGTCGCGATGGCCGCCGGCGCGGATGCGCGACACCAGCGCGTCCGAGCTGACGCCGTCGATCGGCTCTTCGCCGGCCGCGTAGACCGGCGCCACCATCACTGTGTCGGCGTCGTTGAAGCAAGTGGAAAACTCGTTGAACAGATCATGCAGCCGGGTGAAGCGATGCGGCTGGGCAATGGCGATGACGCGACCCTGGGTGGCGCTGCGCGCCGCCTTCAGCACCGCCGAGATCTCGACCGGATGGTGGCCGTAATCGTCGAATATTTCGACGCCGTCCCACGAACCGGTATGGGTGAAGCGGCGCTTGACGCCGGCGAAGGACGACAGGCCCTTCTTGATCGCCTCGGCCGACAGGCCGAGCTCATGCGCGACCGCGATCGCTGCCGTCGCGTTGGAGACGTTGTGGCGGCCGGGCATCGGCAGGCGCAGGCCTGCTATGACAGTCTGGCCGCCTGTCTTGCGGTCGCGGATCACCACGTCGAATTCCGAAATGGCACCTGCCATGCGGTGATTGGTAAAGCGCACGTCGGCCTGCGCATTCTCGCCATAGGTGATGACCCGGCGGTCCTCGATGCGGCTGACCAGCGCCTGCACCTCGGGATGGTCGGTGCACATCACGCCAAAACCGTAGAACGGCACGTTCTCGACAAACTGGCGGAACGCCTCCCGCACCTTGTCGAAGCTGCCATAGTGATCGAGATGCTCGGGATCGATGTTGGTGACGACCGCGATCTCGGCCGGCAGTTTCAGGAAAGTGCCGTCGCTTTCGTCGGCCTCGACCACCATCCATTCGCCGTCGCCCATGCGCGCGTTGGTGCCGTAGGCATTGATGATGCCGCCATTGATGACGGTCGGATCGAGCCCACCGGCATCGAGCAAGGTCGCCACCATCGAGGTCGTGGTCGTCTTGCCATGCGTGCCGCCGATCGCCACCGCCTGGCGAAAGCGCATCAGCTCGGCCAGCATTTCGGCCCGGCGCACGATCGGCAGCAGCTTTTCGCGCGCGGCCTTGAGCTCAGGGTTGGATTTCTTGATCGCCGTCGAGACGACGACAACCTCGGCATCGCCGAGATTCTCGGCCCTATGGCCGACGAAGCATTCGATGCCCTTGTCGCGCAGCCGCTGCACATTGGCGCTTTCGGCCTGATCGGACCCTTGCACCTTGTAGCCGAGATTGTGCAGCACTTCGGCAATGCCGCTCATGCCGATGCCGCCAATGCCGATGAAATGCACAAGGCCGATGGTCTGCGGCATCTTCATGCTTGCGTCCCCTTCCTGAAATCCGAAATGGTTTTTTTGGACGCAATAGCCTCTGTAAGATCAGCGAGCAACCGTGCCGCGTTCGGCCGGCCGGCCGATTTCGCGCCCGCCGCCATCGCCACAAGCCGCTCAGGCTGGTCGATCAGCCCGCCGAGGAGCACTGCGATGCGTTCGGGCGAGAGCGAGGATTGCGGGTGCACTTCGCCGCCGCCGGCAGCGGCAAGGGCCGCCGCGTTCGCCGCCTGGTCGTGGTCGAGCGCGTAGGGGTAAGGCACCAGCAGCGCCGGCCGGCCGATGACGGCGATCTCCGAAACGGTCGAGGCGCCGGAGCGCGAGATCACCAGGTGCGCAGCCGCCATGCGCTGCGCCATGTCGGTGAAGAAGGGTGAGACCTCGGCAGCAACGCCCAGTGCCGCATAGGCCGCCTTGACCCGCGCCACATCATCGGCGCGAGCTTGTTGGGTAATGACCAGCCGCTTGCGCTGAGCATCGGAAAGCAGCGCGATCGCCCCCGGCACGGCATCGGAAAAGAACTGAGCGCCCTGGCTGCCGCCGAACACCAGCAGGCGGAACGGCTGTTCCCCGGTCGATGCCGCATAATTCGTCCTGGCAGCTTCCAGCACGGCCGGCCTGACCGGATTGCCTGTCGTCACCGTCTTGACCCCGGCAGCACTGGTGTCCTGCGGCAGGAAGCCGCCGGCGATGGCATCGACACGGCCGGCCAGCGCCCGGTTGGCGCGCCCCATCACCGCGTTCTGCTCATGGATCAGGGTCGGCACCTTGCGCCGTGTCGCCGCGTAGAGCGGCGGCAAGGTCGGATAGCCGCCAAAGCCGACGACCGCATCCGGCTTGATCCTGGCGATGACGGCGGAAGCCTGGCGCACGCCGCGCCAGATTTTCCAGAAGGCACCAAGCAGGGCAAAGGGGTTTTTCGAGCCCATCGTCGCCGACTGGATCGGATGGACGGCTGCGGCCGGGAAATGGCCGGCGAAACGCTCTGCACGGTCGTCGGTCGCCAGATGCACTGACCAGCCGCGCTCGTTCAGCTCATGCGCCAGCGCTTCGGCCGGGAAAAGATGCCCACCGGTGCCGCCTGCCGCGAGAAGGATGACGCCTCTGGCCATATCACTCCGCCGGCAGGGCGCGTTGCGACAGGCCAAAGCCCATCTGCTTGCGCTTTTCCGGCCGCTTGCGTGTCAGCGCCAGCACCATGCCCATCGAGATGGCGATGGCGATCTGCGAGGAGCCGCCATAGGAGATGAACGGCAGCGTCATACCTTTGGCCGGCACAAGCTGGAGATTGACGCACATGTTGATGACCGCTTGCAGGCCAAACACGGTGACGAGGCCGCCGACCGCATAGCGGGTGAAATCGTCATGCTCCTTCAGCGCCGTGTTGAGGCCGCGCAGCACGATGAAGGCGAAGATCGACATGATGAAGAAGCACATGATCAGCCCGAACTCTTCGCCCGCGACCGAGAAGACGAAGTCGGCATGGCTATCGGGAATGACGCGCTTGACTGTGCCCTCGCCCGGCCCGACACCGAACCAGCCGCCATTGATCAGCGCTTCGCGCCCCATGTCGACCTGGAACGTGTCGCCCTCGCCGGTGAGGAACTTGTCGATGCGCAAGGCAACGTGCGGGAACACCGTATAGGCGGCAAAGACGCCACCGACGCCGGCCGCGCCGAGCGCGACGATCCACAGCCAGGGCAGCCCGGCCATGAAGAACATGATGCCCCAGGTGCCGGTCGTCAGCATGGTCTGGCCGAGGTCGGGTTGCGCCACCAGCAGCGATACGACCAGCACCAGCAGCAGCATGGCAAACAGATTGCCCGGAATGTCAGGCTGGCGCTTGTGCTCGGCGAACAGCCAGGCGCACATGATGACGAAGGCCGGCTTCAGGAATTCCGACGGCTGGATCGACAGGCCTGCAAGCGACACCCAGCGGCGCGCACCCTTCACCTCGACGCCGATGTAGAGCACCGCCACCATCAGCACCAGCATCAGGCACAGGATGACCAGCGCCATGCGCCGGATCTGCCTGGAATCGAGGAAGGAAACGGCCAGCATCACGCCGAGCGCCGGCACGGTGAAGATGATCTGCCTGGTGGCAAAGTGGAAACTGTCGAGGCCGATGCGTTCGGCCACCGCCGGGCTGGCAGCGAAGGACAAGACGATGCCAAGCCCCATCAGCGACAGGAACGCCGCCAGGAACCAGCGATCGATCGTCCACCACCAGGTCGCAACCGGACTTTTGTCGAGACGGCTCTGCATTATCGTGCCCCTCCGATGGGTTTCACACCCTCGATAGCATTCGCAGCTTGCCTGAAGGCTTCGCCGCGGACTTCGAAATTCTTGAACTGGTCGAAGCTGGCGCAGGCCGGCGACAGCAGCACCACCGCCTCACCGCTGTCGTCCTTGGCCGCATCATGCGCGGCGTGCTCGACCGCCGCGGCCAGCGTGCCTGAAATCTCGTAGGGAACTGCCTCGCCCAGCGTCGCCGAAAAAGCCGGCGCCGCCTCGCCGATAAGATAGGCCTTGGCGATGCGCGGGAAGAAGCCGCGCAAGGGTTCGATGCCGCCTTCCTTGGGCAGGCCGCCGGCGATCCAGTAGATGCGCGCGAAGCTGGACAGCGCCGGCGCCGCCGCATCGGCATTGGTCGCCTTGGAATCGTTGATGAACAGCACATGGTCCTTGCGGCCGACCTGCTCCATGCGGTGCGCGAGGCCGGGAAAGCTTTCCAGCCCCGACTGGATCTCGCCAAGCTCCAGCCCGACCTTGAGGCAAGCGGCGACCGCCGCCAGAGCGTTCTGGGCATTGTGCTGGCCACGCAGCGAGCCGATGCCTTCGAGGAAGGCGACACGGCTGTAACGGCCGTGCACGGCTTCCATCAGATTGCTGCCATCGGCGAAATAGCCATCGGTCAGCGGCAGGCGCTTGGAAATGCGGATGACAGGCCGGCCCGCCCGCTCCAACCGCTCGGCGATCTGCGCGCACCAGGAATCGTCGATGCCGACGATCGCCGTCTCGCTGCCGGCCACCAGCCGCTCCTTGATCGCGGCGTAGTGCTGCATGGTGCCGTGGCGGTCGAGATGATCGGGCGTCAGGTTAAGCAGGATGCCTGCCGTCGGATTGATCGAGGGCGCGAGGTCGATCTGGTAGGACGAGCATTCGACCACATAGTGCCGATCGGGCTCGGGTGGATCGAGCGTCATTACCGCGCGGCCGATATTGCCGCCCATCTGGGTGTCGCGTCCCGCGGCTTTCAGGATATGCGCGGTCAGCGCGGTCGTCGTCGACTTGCCGTTGGTGCCGGTGATGGCGATGAAAGGCGAATTTGGCGCGCTCAGCATCCGCTCGCGGCAGAAAAGCTCGATGTCGCCGATGATCTCGACGCCCGAACCGCGCGCCAGCTCCACCGTCCAATGCGGCTTGGGATGCGTCAGCGGCACACCTGGCGACAGCACGAAGGCCGAGAATTTCGCCCAGTCGGCGCCGCGGAGATCGGCGGTTGCGATGCCGGCAGCCGTTGCCTTGGCCACGCTTTCGGGATTGTCGTCCCAAGCCAGCACGTCCGCGCCGCCCTCGATCAGTGCGCGCGCCGTCGCGATCCCCGAGCCACCGAGCCCGAAGAGCGAAACGCGCTTGCCTGAAAAGGATGCGGCGGGGATCAAGGGGCTTCCTATCTCAGCTTGAGGGTCGACAGGCCGACCAGCGCCAGGATGACGGCGATGATCCAGAAGCGGATCACCACCTGGCTTTCGGTCCAGCCGAGCTTTTCGAAATGATGGTGGATCGGCGCCATCAGGAACACCCGCTTGCCGGTCATCTTGAAGTAGCCGACCTGGATGATGACCGACAGGATTTCCACGACGAACAATCCGCCGACGATGACCAGAACGATCTCGTGCTTGGTGGCGACCGCAACGGTGCCGATCAGGCCGCCCATGGCCAGCGAGCCGGTGTCGCCCATGAAGATCGCCGCAGGCGGCGCATTGAACCAGAGGAAGCCCAGACCAGCGCCGATGACCGCGCCGAGCACGACCGCCAGTTCACCGGTGCCGGGCACGAAATGGATCTGCAGATATTCGGCGAACACGGCGTTGCCGGAGAGATAGGCGATGACACCGAAGGAAGCCGCCGCGATCATGATCGGCACGATCGCCAGTCCGTCCAGACCGTCGGTGAGGTTCACAGCATTGCCGGCGCCGACGATGACGAAGCAGGAGAACGGAATGAAGAACCAGCCGAGATTGACGATGAATTCCTTGGCGAAGGGAAATGTCAGCGACGAAGAGAACGGCGCCTGGCCATTGTGCATGATCACCCAGGCGGCGATGCCGGCAATGACAAATTCAAGCGCAAGGCGTGCCTTGCCGGAAAAGCCGAGATGCGACTGCTTGGTTACCTTGAGATAGTCGTCGTAGAAGCCGATCGACCCGAAGCCCAGCGTCACCAGCAGCACCACCCAGACATAGATGCTCGACAGGTTCGCCCACAAAAGCGACGAGCCGATGATGCCCGACAGGATCATCAGGCCGCCCATGGTCGGCGTGCCGGCCTTCTTGAAATGTGTCTGCGGCCCATCGGCGCGGATCGGCTGACCCTTGCCTTGCCGCAGCCGCAGCGAATTGATGATGGTCGGTCCGAAGATGAAGACGATCAGCGCCGACGTGATCAGCGCCCCGCCGGTGCGGAAGGTGATGTAGCGGAAGACATTGAAGACCGAGACCTTGTCCGCAAAATCGACGAGCAGTGTAAACATGCGTTTTCGTCCCCCGACCTAGGTCTGTTTTCTAGCTGTCGATTCAGCCGGGAATTTGCCCAGCAGCGCATCGACCAGTTTTGCAAAACCGATGCCCTTCGACGATTTGATCATCACCACGTCACCCGGCTTAAGCGCGGCAAGCAGCACCGGCTTCAGCTCCTCGACACCAGCGCGGTATTCCGTCTTGATCTCAGCCGGCAGCGCTTCGGCCAGCGCCCGCATTTCCGGGCCGCCGAGGAAGACGGTCTGTGTCCCGGTGCCGACGATGAGTTCGGCAAGGGCTGCATGCAGCTTGGCCGAATGGTCGCCGAGTTCGAGCATGTCGCCGAGCACGGCGATGCGGCGGCCCTCGCCCGTCACAGGCGTCGCGTTGAGCAATGCCATGGCAGCAGCCATCGATGCCGGATTGGCGTTGTAGCTTTCGTCGATCAGCGTGATCGGTCCACCTGGGTGGCTCGAAGTCGAGCCACCGGGATGGCGCAGCACATGGCGCTTGCCGCGCCCGCGCTCGGCCGAAAGATCGGCCAGTGCGAGTGTCACCTTGTCGAGATCGGCCCCGACCAGATGTGCCGCCCCCAGCACCGCCAGCACGTTCTGCACCATATGGCGGCCGGGCGCGCCGATCCGCGCCGTCACTTCGTGGCCGCCGATCCTGGCGATGATATCGGAATGATCCGCATGCAGTTCGCATTTGGTGAGCTTGAAGGTAGAGCGCGCATTCTCGCCGAAGCCGTAGACGTGCTCGACACCGGCTGCATGGGCCATCTTGTCGAGCAGCTTGAAGCGCGTATCGTCGCGGTTGAGGACGGCGGCCCCCTCGGGCTCCAGCCCCTCGAAAATCTCGGCCTTGGCCTTGGCGATCTCGTCCAGATTGCGGAAGAAACCTAGGTGGGCGGCCGCGATCATGGTGACGATGGCGACATGCGGCCTCACCATCTTGACCAGCGGACGGATCTCGTCGGGATGGTTCATGCCGATCTCGAACACGGCATAGTCGCAATCATCGGGCATGCGTGCCAAAGTCAGCGGCACGCCCCAGTGATTGTTGAAGGACTGCGCCGAGGCATGCACCTTGCCGGCGGCTTGCAGCACATGGCGCAGCGCTTCCTTGGTGGTGGTCTTGCCGGCCGAACCGGTCACAGCGATGATTTTCGCGCTCGAGCGGGCGCGCGACGCAACTCCAAGCTTTTCCAGCGCGACCAGCACGTCCTCGACGACGATGATCGGCGCCGTCAGCCGGCCGAGCGACGGCAGCTTGCCTTCGGCCACCACCAGCACGCCGGCGCCAGCCTTGATGGCGGCGGTTGCGAAGTCATGGCCGTCCATCGCCTCGCCCTTGATAGCGAAGAAGGCGTCGCCCGGCTGCAGGCTGCGGCTGTCGATCGAAATGCCTGAAATGCCTTCCGGCATCGGCCCGAGCGGCCGCCCGTCCATGGCGGCAACCAGCGCCTCGGAGGTCCACAGCAAGCTCATGCGGCACGCTCCACGAGTGCCGCGCGAACCTCCTCGTGATCGGAAAAATGCAAGGTCTCGGAGCCGATCGTCTGGCCCTCCTCGTGCCCCTTGCCGGCCACGATCAGCGTGTCGCCGGCATGCAGCATGGCGACCGCCTCATGAATCGCCTGGCGCCGGTCGCCGATCTCGATGGCACCGGGAGCGGCGGCCAAAATAGCGGCGCGGATCGTTTCCGGCACTTCGGAGCGCGGATTGTCGTCGGTGACGATGACGACATCTGCAAGTCGCGTCGCAATCTCGCCCATGATCGGTCGCTTGCCGCGGTCGCGGTCGCCGCCGCAGCCGAACACGACGATGACGCGGCCGGTGGTGAACGGCCGGACCGAGGCCAGAACGTTTTCCAGCGCGTCCGGCTTGTGGGCATAATCGACATAGACCGGCGCGCCGCTGGCGGTGGTGCCGACGAGGTCGAGCCGGCCCGGCGCGCCCTTCAGTTTCTCCAACGCCATCAAGGCCTTGGCGACAGGTGTTCCCGTGGAGATGGCAAGACCCGCCGAAACCAGCGCGTTCGAAATCTGGAAATCACCGGCCAACGGCAGGTCGATCTCGTAGAGCACGCCATCGGCCTCGACTTCGGCGCGTTGGCGGTGGCGCTCGTGCTCGACCCGCTTCAGCCTGAGGAAATCGCCATGGCGGCCGACCGTCAGCACATTGAGCCCGGCAGCCTGTGCGGCCTCGATCGTCGGCGCCGACCATGGATCGTCGGCGAAGATCACGGCCGGTGCGCCCTTCGGCAGCAGCGTGTCGAACAGACGCAGTTTGGCGCGGTGATAGTCCTCGATGGTCGGATGATAGTCCATATGGTCGCGGCCGAGATTGGTGAAGCCGCCGGCGGCCAGCTTCACGCCGTCGAGGCGGCGCTGGTCGAGCCCATGGCTGGAGGCTTCCATCGAAGCGTGGGTGACGCCGGCATCCGCCAATTCCCGCAGCAATTGGTGCAGGGCGACCGGATCGGGTGTCGTCAGCGAGCCATAGTCGTTGCGTCCAGGCGCCACCACGCCGGTGGTGCCGATCGAAGCGGCGGCATAACCGGCCTGCTCCCAGATCTGCCTGGTGAAGGCGGCGACCGACGTTTTGCCGCTGGTGCCGGTCACCGCGACCATGATCTCAGGCTGCTTGCCGGAATAACGGGCGGCACTCAGCGCCAGCGCCAGGCGGGGATCGTCGACCGCCAATAACGGAACCGACAGCCCGGCAATGGTGCTGCCCTTGCCCGCCACGATCGCGGCCGCACCGCGCGCGGCGGCGTCGGCGGCATAAACGGCACCATCGGCCTTGGTTCCGGCGAGCGCAAAAAAGACAACGCCCGGTTTCACCTGGCGGGAATCCGAAGAAATCCCTGTAACCTCCAGATCGACGGAAGCTATTCCCTCGACGGGCAGGATACCGGCTAGATCTCTGAGCTTCATCGAGTCCCGTTCACCGCAACAAAATAGCGCGCTGTTGCCGGCGCGCCCTAAGAATCACTGATAGGAAACCAGCGTTGCACCATTTTCATGGCTGAAATCTGGCTTCACGCCAAGCATGGCAGCTGAACGCCTGATGATATTGCCGGCCATGACCCCCGCATTTGCGGCCGCGACATCCGTCATGCCAGGCTTTTCCGGGTGCGGGGCATCGGCAATGGTAAACACCAGATACTGTGGATCGTCCATCGGGAAGGCGGCGACGAAAGTGTTGAAATTCAAGTCCTTGGAGTAGCGGCCATTGACGACCTTCTCGGCCGTTCCGGTCTTGCCGCCAACGCGGTAGCCGGGGACCCTGGCATTTCTGGCCGAGCCCTTCTCCGCGTTGAGCGAATAGAGGTAGCGCATGCCTTCAACGGTCTTTTCGCTGACCACCTTCTTGGCCGTGGCCATCGCTTCCGCCTGCGTACGCACCAGAAAGGTAGGGTTCATCAGGAAGCCGCCATTCATCAACGCCGCGCAGCCCACAGCCGCTTGCAACGGCGTCGTCGACACGCCATGGCCGAAGGCGATGGTGAATGAATTGACCTGTTTCCAGACCTTCGGTTCAGTTGGACGGGCAGTCTCCGGCAATTCGGTCTGCATCCTGTCCAGAAGGCCAAGGCGATGCAGGAATTCGCGATGCCCCTCGATGCCGACCATCTCGGCTTCCCTGGCCGACCCGATGTTGGACGAGTAGAGGAACACCTCCGGCAACGACAGCACACGGTTCTTGCCGTGGAAATCGTGAATGGCCTGATGGCCGACCCGGATTGGATGCGAAGCATCGAAGCGGCTCGCCATCGTCGCCTTGCCGGAATCGAGCGCCATGGCTGAGGTGAAGCTCTTGAAGGTCGAGCCCATCTCGTAGAGGCCCGCCGACATGCGATTCAGCCGGTCCTTGTCCTGTGCATTGTAGGGATTGTTCGGATCGAAATCCGGCACCGAGGCCATGGCCACCACTTCGCCGGTCTTGACGTTGAGCACGACGGCGCCGGCCCCCATGGCACGATAGCGCTCCAGGCCGGCGGCGATCTCGTCGCGCACCACATGCTGCACGCGCAGATCGATCGAAAGCTTTACCGGCTTGAGATCCTTGGCAATGGCAAGGCCCGATGCCTGCAGATCGCTCAGCCCCTGCTCGTCGACATATTTCTCCATTCCGGAGATGCCCTGGTTGTCGATGTTGGTGAGGCCGACAATGTAGGACGAGGTCTCGCCGCTCGGATAGAAGCGGCGCTTTTCGGTGCGGAAGCCGAAACCGGGAATGCCGAGTTGCATGATGTCGGACTGTTGCTTGGGCGTCAGCTGCCGCTGCAGCCAGACGAAACCGGCGCCGCTCTTCAGCTTATGGTAGGTCTGCTCATAGTCGATGTCCGGAAGCACCGTCGACAGCTTCTCGATCGCCTCGTCGGCGTCGACAATGCGGCGCGGTTCTGCAAACAGCGACGCCGTCTTGATATCCGTGGCCAGCACTTCGCCGTTGCGGTCGACGATGTCGGGCCGCGATGCCGTCACCCGGCTCTGCGGACCGCCCGACATGTCGGGGGTCTGGAAGCCGAGATAGACCAGCCGCCCTGATATGGTCGAGAAGATACCGAAGAACACCGCCATGGTCATGACGATGCGCGTCCTGCCCTTGCCGCCGGTCGTCTTGCGGGCGCCCTCGACCACGATCGATCCATCTTCACTCGTCCTGGCGCGACGCTTCAGCAGTTTGCCGATCATTGGGCGATGCCTCCGGTCACCACGGGATCCCTGCCGTCCGGCGGCGCGTTGCCACCCGAATTGTCGGCCATGCCTCCCTGGCGTCCCGACAGGATGTCCTGGATGTCAAGGGATTTGGCCGGCAGGTCGCCGATGCCGCCGATCTGGCGAGCGCTGACCGGCTCGAGTTCGAGCTGCGATTTGTAGAGTTCGGCGAGCTTCTGCAGCCGCGACGGCTGGGTAAGCAGGCTCCAGTCGGCCTTGAGCAGGTCGATCGTATCCTCCTCATAGCGTATCTGCGCATGGATCTTCTGCACCGCGGCCAATTGTTCCTCGGCCTCGCGCTTGGCCTTGTAGGTAAGGGCCGCGACCGCAACCATGACGGCGATCAGGACAATGTCGCTGGTACGAAACACTTAGCTACCTCTCCCCCGGTCGGCCTGTGCCGGGAAGTGTTGGGCCGGGAAGCTTTGGAAGGCCGAAAATCGAAAAGTCGCTGCTGCGCGCCGGCGCCTCGGTGCGGATCGCCGCGCGCAGCCTGGCCGAACGGGCGCGCGGATTGGCCGCCACCTCGGCGTCGCCGGCAGTCACGCCGCCGCCCGCCTTGCGGAACGTCGCGGTGCGCGCATGAGCCTCGGGCAGGTGACGTGAGCCGGTCGCAACATCGGCCCGGTCGGCGATGAAGCGCTTGACGATGCGGTCTTCCAGCGAATGGAACGTCACCACGGCGAGCCGACCGCCCGGCTTCAGCGCGCGTTCGGCCGCGAACAGCGCCTTGGCCAGTTCGCCAAGCTCGTCATTGACGAAGATGCGCAGCGCCTGGAAGACGCGCGTCGCCGGATGGATCTTGTCCTTCGGCGCCCGGCCGATATGCGTCTCGATGGCGTCGGCCAGTTCCAGCGTGCGTTCGAACGGGCGCTTTTCGCGGCGCGCCTCGATCATGCGGGCGATGCGTCCGGCATGGCGCTCCTCGCCGAGAAAGCCGAAGATACGGGCAAGGTCGCCCGGCTTGAAGGAATTGACGACATCGGCGGCGCTGAGGCCCGATTGCGCCATGCGCATGTCGAGTGGCCCGTCGGCGCGGAACGAAAACCCGCGCTCGGCCTGGTCGAGCTGCATCGAGGACACGCCGATGTCGAGCACGACGCCCTCGGCGCTCTCGACATGTTCGTCCAGCGTCGAGAACGGCGCCTGCACCAGCCGCAGCCGGCCGCCGGACTGCGCTTCCAGATCGCGCCCGGCATCGATTGCATCCGGATCGCGATCGATCGCCACAACCGAGGCGCCCGTCGCCAGAATGGCCCTGGTGTAGCCGCCGGCACCGAATGTGCCATCGATGATGACGTCGCCCTGCGCCGGCGCCAGCGCTTCGAGCACTTCGCCAAGGAGGACCGGAATGTGGCGGGCCGATCCGCCAACGGCGTGAGGAAGGTCATCGCCGTGGCTCGCCGTCATTCCGGTCGCTCCCCAGGCTTCGTCCCCTGCCGAAGCTGCAAAAGCCGGGCTCGCGCCTGCGCCCCATAGGCGGCAAGCCGTCCCGGCTCCCAGATCTGAAAGAAATTGCCGCGTCCGACAAAGGCCACTTCCGCCGAAATGCCGGTGTGTTCGCGAATGAAATCGCTCATCGTGATGCGGCCGTCCTGGTCGAGTTTCAAGAAGGTGCCATCGCCATGGCAGAAGAACGACATGTCGTCCGCCGTCTGCAGGAAGGGATCCTCGAGCGCAATGCGCTGCTCGTAGCGGTCGAGCAGGTCGAGCCCGCCGACATCCATCGCCGGCAGGTCGAGGCAGCGCAGCGCGTAGAGTTCCGAATAGCCGCGCTTCTGCACGACGGCACGGAAATGCGCGGGAACGGACACCCGTCCCTTCGCATCGATCCTGCTCACCGTGTTTGACAGAAACCGGTCCATTAAACGCTACAGCCGCTTTCGCCGCCGCACCCCTCTCCATCTTGTCGCCCGCGCCGCCGCGGCGCGTTCCCTGCCCCGTATCAGCCTCGTCCACACCGGCAAAGACCGGCAAACGCGCAGCCGCCGCGGCTGCCCGATTGGCGTACGCTTTACCCTGACACGGAACGAAGGCTTTGATGTCTGGATGGGATATCATGGGGCACTATGGGCGTCAACGGGATTAGGCTTCACAAACACGCGCGCCGCGACCAATGAGAACAGCCTCGACGACACGTCTCGTCTTTATCGTCTATTAAGCCTAACGAAGCGTTTAGAGCCGCTTGGCCCAACCGGACGCGCCTTGCCGCGCGCCGCTGCAGGGCATAGCGTCTCGCCACATCTCGTCGGTCGCAAACAGGGTTGGAAATTCGATGTCTGAAACAGCAAAGTCACGCGCTGCAGCACTTCCTCATCTGCGTCGCAGCGGGCTTGCCATGGGCGATTCCATTCCCCTGCCCCTGACCATGGCCGCCATTTTTCATGCGCCCGGCGACGCCACCGGCTTCAACCAGTATGGCCGCTTCAGCAACCCGACCTGGGACGCGGTCGAACATATGCTGGCTCATCTGGAGAGTGCGCCGTGCGTTGCCTTCCCTTCAGGAATGGCGGCAATCTCGGCGGGGTTTTTTGCCATGCTCAAGGGCGGCGACCGTATCCTGCTGCCTTCAGACGGCTATCACACGACACGGGCTTTGGCCGATCGCTTCCTCAAGCCGCTCGGCATCACCTACGACGTCAGGCCGACCTCGACCTTCCTCGATGGCGGCTTCGATGGCTATCGGCTGGCGTTTGTCGAAACCCCTGCCAATCCGGGGCTGGATATCTGCGATATCGCCGCCGTTGCCGATGCTGTTCACAAAGCCGGCGCGATCCTTGTCGTCGACAACACGACCATGACACCGTTCGGCCAACGGCCGCTCGACCATGGCGCCGATATCGTCGTTGCCGCCGACACCAAGGCACCCAATGGCCACTCCGACGTGCTGTTCGGCCATGTGGCCAGCCGCAATGCCGATATCATCGCCGCCGTGACCGGCTGGCGCGAAGTTTCCGGCAGCATTCCCGGACCATTCGAAGCCTGGCTGGTGCATCGCGGCCTGGAGACACTGGATGTGCGCTTCGATCGCATGTGTTCCTCGGCGGAAGTCATCGCGCGGCGGCTGCAGGGCCATCGGGCAATCAGCGGTCTGCGTTATCCCGGACTGGAAGGCGATCCGTCGCACAACCTTGCCCGCGCCCAGATGGAGCGCTTTGGCTTTCTCATTTCTTTCGAGCTCGCCTCGGAGGACAAGGCCGAGGATTTCATCAACAATTGCGCCTTGATGCAGGCCGCGACATCCTTCGGCGGCGTCCACACCTCCGCCGAGCGGCGCTTGAAGCGAGGCGATGCCGTTGCCGCCGGCTTCGTTCGCCTCTCGGTCGGCTGCGAGCCGGTGGACGAGCTCTGGAAGGCGATCGAGGCGTCACTGGACAAGATCGGCGGCTGACGAAACGGCTACGCGCCGACGTCATCGGCCTCGATGTTGCGCTTGCCATGCAGCACGCGGATTATTTCGATCGCATCGTCATCGACCCGGTACAAGGTGAGATAGTCGCCAACGACCAGATGACGGATGCCTGGCGCGATGTCGTCGCGCGGTGCGCCTAAGAAGGGATAAGTGGCAGTTGCCGCCACCGCGCCTCGATGCGATCGAGCAACCGATCGGCCGCAGCCTCGCTGTCGCGTGCAACATGAAGCCAGATCGCGATCAAATCGTCTTCTGCGCGCGCATTCCGGACGATGGGCAGCAGATTCATGCCGCGTCGTCAGATCGCAGGCGTCTCCTCGCTTCAGCCTTGATGTCATCCATTGACGCAAATCGACCAGGCCCGCTGTCGATCCCTTCCTGCACCAGCTTGCGCAATTCCTCGACCGTGTAGCCATGCAGGTCGCGCCGGTCTTTCCACTGTCTGAGCGCGTCGCGGATCACTTCGCTGGCCGATGCATATTCGCCGGCGGCGACTACACCGTCCACCGCCGCCGCCAGTTCCGGCGACAGCGTGATGCTGCGTTTGTCGACCTGTCCCATGAGAGGCTCCCGATGCTATCAGCTGATCCATGGTACGATTTAATCGCACCAGTTTCAAGCAATAGCCGGCCCTCGCTCGCATGGATGGATCGGTGAACAAACTTGAATCAGCAGGCGCGCCCGAGGGCGCAACCTGTTGATATCAAGAGACTTCTCTTCGATATCGCGGGAGAAAAAATTGCCAGCTGGCCTGTAAGCCGGGTTCTGTATGGCCCTCGCCCCTTGCGAGGCGAGAACGTGGCGGCCATTCATCTTGGGCGCATGTTGCCATGCGCCTCACGCAACCTACCCGGACGGTGAGCCGGAAACAGCCCTCGAGAGTTTCCCCTCGCACCGTCCCTATTCGGTCTTGCTCCCGGTGGGGTTTACCGTGCCGCTCCTGTTGCCAGTCGCGCGGTGGGCTCTTACCCCACCCTTTCACCCTTACCCCGAATCCGGCAAGCCGGATCGTGGCGGTTTGCTTTCTGTGGCACTTTCCCTGGGGTCGCCCCCGCCGGCCATTAACCGGCACCGTGTTTCCATGGAGCCCGGACTTTCCTCACCCACGACCTTTCGGCGTTTGCGGGTGCGGCCGCCCAGCCAGCTGGCAGAGCGTATAAAGGGGTTCACGCCCGAAAACGCAAACGAAAAAGCAGACTTATGCGGGCGATCCCAGCGCAGCCATCTGCACCTTCACCTTGCCGCAATAGGCTGCCGACACCGGGTTCATCCGCGTTGCGGCGTGGCCGGCATTGTATTTCAGAATTGTGCCGCAGGTCGTGCCGCCGCCGAGGCTCCGCGCCATGGCAAGGTATTTCATCCCGTATTTGATGTTGGTGTCGGGATCGAACAGACCCTTGGCGGAGCCGCTATAGCCCATCATCCGAGCCGTGGCCGGCTTGATCTGCATCAGGCCGATCTCGCCGGCGCCGCCGACGATGTTGGGCCGATAGTTGCTTTCGATCTGGATAACCGCCGAGGCGAGCGATACCGGAACGCCTTCGATCGCCGCATAGCGGGCAACGATTGCGGAATACTGCCCGCTGCTGGCCACCGTGGCCGCCGAGGCTGCCGCGTTCCGGACACCGATCGACGCCGTTGCCGTCATGTCGACGGTTTTTCGGCCACGCTTCGTCTGCTTTCTGGCGGACTTCTTCGGCTTGGACCAGCTTGCTTTTTCCATTTTCGCGGAAGCCCGCTTCGTCGCCTTGGCGTCCTGGCCTGCCTTGCCGCTTCTGGCCTGTGGGGCCTTGCCGCTTTTCGCGGATGCCACGACAGGCCCTTGATCGGCTCGCGGGCTGAGGGGCGCGGCATCTGCGGCACTGAAGGCAAAAGTCATTACGCCGGCAGCAAGAGCTGCCGTTAAAACGGTAAATTTCTGCATGTGATCCTGTTCTGTCTGAACCGCGCGAAGATGTTCGCGCAGCAACGCCTAACCAACGTCGGAACAACCCGGGGGCTTGGGGTCCGACATCTACACGTCAGCCGTTTGACGCCCGAATTGGTGTCAAACAAGGCCAGGCAAGTCACTTTGAGTGACAGCTTGTAACTTAAGGATTGGAAAGAATTGCTTGGAAGAGGCTTCCCGGGGGTCAGCGCCTCACGGAAGCAAGCAGCCTTTGCAGCGTCCGCAGCGTCGAGCCGTCGGCAACGCCGTCCACCTTGCGCGGCCGGAAATGACGCTGGAAGGCCTCGACCACCGCCTCGGTCTGCCGGTCGAAAACGCCGGATATTTCAACGCCATAACCGTAGAGCGCCAGCATCGACTGCAACGCTTCGACGTCGCCGCCGGTGTCGCCGGTTGTCAGAGTGGCGCCTCGCCTGACGGGTGCGGCCGCCACGAGATGACCGACACCGGCCTCGAACAGCGTCCGCCACGGAAACTTCTCGCCGGGATCGATCTTGCGCCCCGGCGCAATATCGGAATGCGCGAGTACCCGCTCGGCGGCGATCGAATGCCGACCGGCGATCCCACGGCACAGCCCGATCACCGCATCGATCTGCCGCCGGGGAAAACCGGGATAACCCAGCGAATGCCCCGGATTGACGATCTCGATGCCGACCGAACAGGAATTGATGTCGGCCCGTCCGAACCACGAACTCTTGCCGGCATGCCAGGCGCGGTCGCTTTCCCTGACCATCTGCAGGATATGGCCATTCTCGTGGACGAGATAATGCGACGAGACCTCGCTGGCCGGGTCGCAAAGCCAAGCCTCGGCCCCGGCGCCGGTCGCCATACCGGTGTAGTGCAGCACGATCATGTCAGGCCTGGGCGTCTCGCGCCGCGGGCCGAAATTCGGCGATACCCTGACTTCGGCACGTGGCTCGTCGGGCAGAAAGCCGCTCATGCGTGGCGCAGGCCCCGCTCGATCATCTCGTAGGCGGCGTTGATCGCCGCCACCCTGGTGGTCGCGATCTTGATGAATTCCTGAGGCAGGCCGCGCGCGATCAGCCGGTCCGGATGATTGTCGGAAACCAGCTTGCGATAGCGTTTCCTGACCTCTTCGAACGGCTTGCCGCGCTCGATGCCAAGCACGACATAGGGATCCCCGGCGCCGAGATTGACGTGCCGCGCCATGATGGCCTCGTAATGCGCTTCGTCGATGCGGAAAATCTCGGCGATGCGGTGCAGGAAGTGGCCTTCGCGCTCGTGCACCAGCCCGTCGGCCTTGGCGATGTGGAACAGACCGTCGAGTATGTCCTCCAGCATCACACAATTGGAATGCCCGGAACCGCACATCTGCGCCATCCGCTCGGCATAGGCCTCGAAACCGGCCACGTCGCGCTGGGCGAGATCGAACAGACGCGCCACATTGCGCGTCTCCTTCGGCGGCACTTCGAATATTTCCTGGAACGCGCGCACCTCGTCCTGGGTGACGATGCCATCGGCCTTGGCCATCTTGGCCGACAGCGCGATCATCGCCACCGAAAAGGCGACACGCCGGCGCAAATCCGCATCGCCGGCGAAAACCGTGCGCACGGCCTCGACCACGTCGGCGACACCCGACGAGGCTGAGGATGAAACGCGGGTGATGAATTCGCCGAGGCGATCCCAAATCGACATGGCCTGCTTCTTAGAGCCACCGCCCGCTCCTATCAAGCCGGGACAGTGCCGCAGGCTTTGCGCGACAAATCGATCAGACTCGAACGCCACGGCGCTCGGACAATATGAAAAAGGCCAGCGCGAGCCGGCCTTTCTCATTCATCACACGAAGTACTGCTTGCTCACTACTGCGCGGGCGCAGGAGCTGGTGTTGCCGGAGCCGGCTCGGCAGGCTTCTCGGGTGTGATGCTCTTCGTGGTCGAATTATCCGTTGCCGGAGGCGTCGCGGCCGGCGGCGTGGCTTCCGGGGTAGCCGGCTTCATCGGTTCCTCGGCGGCCGGCGGATTGGTGCTCTGGGTGGTCGTATTGTCCGTGCCGCTGTCACTGCAGGCGGCGACGCCAAGCAAGGCCAGAGCGGAAACGGACGCGAGAATGAGCTTTTTCATTTTGTCTCTCCTTCAACACACGCTCACGTTGCCGTGAGCGGTCGAAGGACAAATGCGTCAGACGACCATGAGTTTCGTAACGTTGCGTTTCGACATGTAACATCGTCTGGTTCATTTGCGATTGCCGCTCAGGCCGTGGCGAACTAACAGCATGTGCACCACCGATCGAACAGAAGAGCGCCAGGGGCTGTCATGACCGAAAAATGGGATTTCTGGATCGACCGCGGCGGCACATTCACCGATATCATCGGCCGAGATCCGGAAGGCGGGCTGCACCCGCGCAAGCTTCTCTCCGAAAACCCCGAAGCCTATAACGATGCCGCCATCCAGGGCATTCGCGACCTTCTCGGCTTGTCAGTCGGCGACACGATCCCGAGCGGCCTGATCGGCGACATCAAGATGGGCACCACGGTCGCCACCAATGCGCTGCTGGAGCGCAAGGGCGACCGCGTGCTTTTGCTCATCACCAAGGGCTTTCGCGATGCGCTGAAGATCGCCTACCAGGCGCGCCCCGACATCTTCGCCAAGGAGATCATCCTTCCCGAACAGCTGTACGAGCGGGTCATCGAAATCAACGAGCGCGTGCGCGCCGATGGCCGCGTCGAACAATTGCTCGACATCGCCGCCTGCCGGCCGGCGATCGAACAGGCCAGGGCCGATGGCATCGATGCGGTCGCCATTGTCTTCATGCACGCCTGGAAATACCCCGACCACGAGAAGGCTGTGGCGAAAGTCTGCCGCAAACTTGGTTTCAGCCAGGTCTCGGTCAGCCATGAAGTCTCGCCACTGATCAAGCTGGTCGGCCGCGGCGACACCACCGTGGTCGACGCCTATCTGTCGCCGATCCTGTCTCGATACGTGCAAAGGGTGGCGGGAGAGTTGGGCGTGGCGCCCGGCCAATCGCCTCGCCTCATGTTCATGATGTCGTCGGGCGGTCTCACCGCCGCCGACATGTTCCAGGGCAAGGACGCGCTGCTGTCGGGGCCCGCCGGCGGCGTCGTCGGCATGGTCGAGACGGCCAGGCTCGCCGGTTTCGGCAAAGTCATCGGCTTCGACATGGGCGGCACCTCCACCGACGTCGCCCATTATGACGGAGAGTATGAGCGCGCCTTCGACACCGAGGTCGCCGGCGTGCGCATCCGTGCGCCGATGATGCGCATCCACACCGTCGCCGCCGGCGGCGGCTCGATCCTGCACTATGAGGCCGGTCGCTTCCGGGCCGGACCGGATTCGGCTGGCGCCAATCCCGGCCCGGCAGCCTACCGGCGCGGCGGCCCGCTCGCCGTCACCGACGCCAACGTCATGCTTGGCAAGCTGCAGCCCGATTTCTTTCCGGCAATATTCGGACCCGGCCAGGACGAACCGCTCGACGTCGAGACGGTGCGAGCAAAATTTGCAACACTTGCCGCCGAAATCGGCGATGGCCGGTCGCCCGAGACTGTCGCCGAAGGGTTCGTCACCATCGCCGTGGAGAACATGGCCAACGCCATCAAGAAGATCTCCGTCCAGCGCGGCTATGACGTCACCGAATATCTCCTGAACTGTTTTGGCGGCGCCGGCGGCCAGCACGCGTGCCTGGTCGCCGATGCGCTCGGCATGGAAGCGGTGCTGATCCATCCCTTCTCAGGTCTGCTGTCGGCCTATGGCATCGGCCTGTCCTCGGTCTTTGCCTCGCGCCAGCAGGCGCTGCTGAAACCGCTTGCCGAAGAGTCCAGAACGGAGATCGGCAACCTCATTGCCATCTTGAGAAAAGCCGTCATCGCCGAGCTCGCGGCGCAAGGCATCGGCGAGGATGCGGTCGCCACCAAGCCCGTGCTGCACATTCGCTATGACGGCACCGACACGACACTGCCGGTGAATTTCGAGGCGGATTCGATTTTCCAGGCGAGGCGCGATTTTGAAATCGCCCACAAGGCGCAGTTCGGTTTCGTCTATGACGACAAGCCGATGATCGTCGAGACCGTCGGCGTCGAAGGCACCGACAGCGGCGGCACCGGGCGCGACGAAACTGAATCGCGAACCGAAGACCTTGCCGTAAGCCCTTCGCAAACCCGCGAAATCTTCACCGAAGGAGAGTGGCACACTTCACCCATCTTCCGCCGCGAGGCGCTGAAGCCGGGAAACAGGATTGCGGGACCCGCCTTGATTATCGAGCCGAACCAGACAATCGCCATCGAGCCGGGCTGGCAGGCCGAAATCACCGCCAGGAATCATGTGCTTCTGCGCCGCGTCGAGAAAAAGCGCCGGCAGGCAGCGCTCGGCACCGAGGCCGATCCGGTCATGCTGGAGGTCTTCAACAATCTGTTCATGTCGATCGCCGAGCAGATGGGTGTGACGCTGCAGAACACCGCCTATTCGGTCAACATCAAGGAAAGGCTGGATTTCTCCTGCGCCGTCTTCGATCGCACTGGCGCGCTGGTCGCCAATGCGCCGCACATGCCGGTACATCTCGGCTCGATGGACCGCTCGGTCGAAACCGTCATCCGGCTGAATTCCGGCGACATCCACCCCGGCGACGTCTTTGCCCTCAACGCACCCTACAATGGCGGCACGCATCTGCCCGACATCACCGTGGTGAGGCCGGTGTTCGACGACGCCCAACGCGAAATCCTGTTCTGGGCAGCCTCTCGCGGCCATCATGCGGATATCGGCGGCACGGCACCCGGCTCGATGACGCCGCTTGCCACCACGGTCGACGAGGAAGGCGTGCTGTTCGACAATTTCCGCATCGTCGATCGTGGAAAATTCCGCGAGAAGGAGCTGGAAACGCTGCTCACCGACCACCGCTACCCGGCCCGCAATCCGCACCAGAACATCGCCGACCTCAAAGCGCAGATCGCCGCCAACGAGAAGGGCGTCGCGGAACTGCGCAAGATGGTCGCGCATTTCGGCCTCGATGTCGTCGAAGCGTATATGGGCCATGTCCAGGACAATGCGGCTGAAAGCGTGCGCCGCGTGCTGGAGCGGCTGCCCGATAGTTCGCAGTACGAATACCCGACCGACACCGGCCAAATCATCAAGGTGAAGATCACGGTCAACCGGCAAAAGCGCGAGGCGACCGTTGACTTGACCGGCACGTCGCCGGTCATGAAGAACAATTTCAACGCGCCCGAACCCGTCGCCCGAGCGGCCGTGCTCTATGCTTTCCGCGTCATGGTCGAGGACATGATCCCGATGAATGCCGGCTGTCTGCGGCCAATCAACATCATCATTCCCGACGGCTGCATGCTGAAACCCGCCTACCCCGCCGCCGTCGTCGCCGGCAATGTGGAGACCTCGCAGCATGTCACCAATGCGCTGTTCGGCGCCATGGGCGCCATGGCCAACGCGCAAGGCACGATGAACAACCTGACCTTCGGCAACAAGACCTACCAATACTACGAGACGATCTGTTCCGGCTCGCCCGCCGGCCAGATGAACTCGGGCCGCGGCTTTGCCGGCACCTCCGGCGTCCACACCCACATGACCAACTCGCGCCTCACCGACCCGGAAGTGCTGGAATTGCGCTTTCCCGTGCTGCTCGAGGATTTCCACATTCGGGAAAACTCCGGCGGCAAGGGCAAATGGAGCGCCGGCGACGGCACCAAACGCACCATCCGCTTCCTCGAAAAGATGGAATGCGCGATCCTCTCCTCGCACCGCAACCGCCCGCCGCAAGGGCTGGACGGAGGCGGCGATGGCGAGGTCGGCTCGACCAAGGTCCGCCGCAAGGACGGCACGATCGACATGCTGAAAGCCTGCGACCAGACCGTGCTGCAGGCCGGCGACGCCGTCATCCTGACGACGCCGACGCCGGGCGGGTTTGGCAAACTGTAAGGAGGCGTCAACAGGCTGTCACCGGCCTGTCATGACCCTGAGCTACCCGCTTGCGGCAAAGCAAATGGGGAATCATCTTGCCATGACGGACGTTTCCGCTGATCTGGTTTTTCGCCGCGGCAAGGAAGTTGGAAAGGCCGTCTACCAGAACCGCCCGCTGTCGAAGGCCGGCATTTCGGAGCGGCTGTTCGCCTTCCTGTTTTCCGGCCTCGTCTATCCGCAGATCTGGGAAGACCCCGATGTCGACATGGAGGCGATGCAGCTTGGCCAGGGCCACCGCGTCGTCACCATCGCCTCCGGCGGCTGCAACATCCTGGCCTACCTCACGCGCTCGCCGGCCCGGGTCGACGCCGTCGACCTCAACACCGCGCACATCGCGCTGAACCGCATGAAGCTGGAGGCGGTGCGCCATTTGCCATCGCAGGGCGACCTGTTCTGCTTCTTCGGCGCCGCCGACACCAGCCACAATTCGAAAGCGTATGACCGTTTCATCGCGCCGCATCTCGATCCGGTCAGCCGTCACTACTGGGAGCGCCGCAACTGGCGCGGCCGCCGTCGCATCACTGTGTTCGACCGCAATTTCTACCAGACCGGCCTGCTCGGCCTGTTCATCGCCATGGGCCACCGCACGGCAAAATTCTTCGGCGTCGACCCTGCCGGCATCATGCAGGCCAAGAACATCGGCGAGCAGCGCCGCTTCTTCAACGAGGAGTTGGCGCCGGTCTTCGACAAGAAGCTTTTGAAATGGGCGACGTCGCGCAAGGCCTCTCTGTTCGGCCTCGGCATTCCGCCGGCGCAGTACGATTCGCTGATCACTTCTGGCGACGGCACCATGGCCAGCGTGCTGAAAGCCCGGCTGGAAAAGCTCGCTTGCGATTTTCCGCTGGAGAACAACTATTTCGCCTGGCAGGCCTTCGCCCGGCGCTATCCGAACCCCGGCGAGGCTGCCCTTCCCGCCTATCTCGAAAAACAGAACTACGAGACCATTCGCGGCAATGTCGACCGCGTCGCCATCCACCATGCCAATCTGATCGAGTTCCTCGCCGGCAAGGACGCAGGCGCGGTCGACCGCTTCGTCCTGCTCGACGCTCAGGACTGGATGACCGATGACCAGCTCAACGCGCTGTGGGCGGAAATCACCCGCACCGCATCGGCCGGCGCCCGCGTGATCTTCCGCACCGCCGCCGAACCCAGCCTGTTGCCGGGCCGAGTCTCCAGCTCGCTGCTCGACCAGTGGGACTATCAGGACCAGGCTTCGCGCGAATTTTTGGCCCGCGACCGCTCGGCCATCTATGGCGGCTTCCACCTCTACGTGAAGCGTGCGGCATGAGCACCAGCGAGTTGCCGGCCAGCCCCGAATTCAAGGCCAACCATGCCGAACTGATGGACCGCGTCTACCGCTGGCAGCGCCATATCTACGACCTGACCCGCAAATACTACCTGCTCGGCCGCGACCTAATGATCTCGGGGCTCGACGTGCCTGTCGGTGGCACCGTGCTGGAGCTCGGCTGCGGCACCGGCCGCAACATCATCCTGGCCGCGCGTCGCTACCCCGACGCCGGCTTCTTCGGCCTCGACATTTCAGCCGAAATGCTGGAGACGGCCAGCGCCGCGATTGCCCGCGAGGGCCTGGTCGATCGTGTCACGCTCGCCCAGGGCGACGCCACGGGATTCGATGCCAAGGCGCTGTTCGGGCGCAACGGCTTCGATCGCGTCTTCGTGTCCTATTCGCTGTCGATGATCCCCGGCTGGGAAAAAACTGTGTCGGCAGCGCTGGCCGCGCTGTTACCGAACGGTTCGCTGCACATCGTCGATTTCGGCCAGCAGGAAGGCCTGCCCGGCTGGTTCCGGACCTTGCTGCGCGGCTGGCTGAAAAAATTCCACGTCGCGCCGCGTGAATCGTTGCGCGAAGTGCTGGAATCGGAATCGCGGCGAACCAGCGCAAGCTTCCGTTTCCGCACGCTTTATCGCGGCTATGCCTGGCTGGCGGTTATCAAGATCACTTCCTGAATATTGCCGTGGGAAAGGCACATAAAGGCGAAGCAGCCACGATCCGTTGGATCAACGTTGCCTTATGACCCCGAGAGCGGTACACTATCTCACATGCATGGAAGCATGTGGTGATCATCGGCTTCAGGGATGAATGGCTGCGGGCCTTCTTCGTGGAAGACACCCATTCTCGCAACATTCCGTCCGATCTCGAAAGCCGTTTGTTCCGCAAGCTCCAGATGATTGACGACGCGATGATCGATCAGGATTTGCGTGTGCCGCCCAGCAATCATTTCGAGAAGCTGCGTGGCATTCTCGAAGGCTTCCATTCAATACGCGTCAACAAGCAATGGCGGCTGATCTTCCGCTGGGACGGCGGCCGCGGTGAGGCGTCGGACATCTATCTCGACGACCACAGCTATAAGTGAGGTGAGAACATGTTGATGACCGCACGCAAGCCAGCAACGGTTGGCGAAATTCTCACGGAAGAATTCATGCAACCGCTTGGCCTTACGCAGGCAGCTTTGGCCGAGGCGATGGGGGTCCAGCGCAAACATGTGAACGAATTGTGCAACGACCGCCGCAACGTGACGGCGGCGACCGCGCTCATTCTGGCACGGGTGTTCGGCAACAGCCCGGATTTCTGGTTGAACGTACAGCGCCGCAGCGATCTTTGGCAGGTCATGAACTCGCCCGACGAGCGGGCGCGGGTTGATCGCGCCAAGCCTTTGGCGACAGCTGCATAGACAAGAGTTACGGCGCGCTAGTCTAATGTAACGCCTTGATTAACGCCGCCACCATCGTCTGCGGCCGGTAGCCGAGCTTGGCCGGCGTTAGCCCCAGCCGCACGACCACCAGTTGTTCCGAGGGAATGATGGCGACCGTCTGCCCGTCATGACCTTCCATCCAGTAGGTGTCCTTGGGCAGGCCTGCGGCGACGCCGGCGCCGGGGTTTTCCTCATCGCCAGGGGCCTCGATCCACAACTGGCCTTTGCCGTAGACTTTCGAGGCAGCTGCCGGCTCCCGCATCCAGTCGACGAAGCCGGCCGGCAGGATCTGGTTGCCGTTCCACACCCCGCTTTGCAGCAGGAACTGGCCGAAGCGCGCCCAGTCATGGGCAGTCGCGTAGAGATAGGATGAGCCGACGAAGGTGCCTTGCTCGTCGGTCTCGAGCACCGCACTGTGCATGCCGAGCGGCTCGAACAGCGCCGTGCGCGGCCACGTCAGCGCCTTGGCCTTGTCGCCGATCGCGTCCTGCCAGAGGCGCGACAGCATCACCGCCGTGCCGCTCGAATAGGAAAACTGTTTGCCGACCTCTGCAGCCAGCGGCTTGGATTCGGCGAAGCCCGCCATGTCAGGTTCGAGATAGAGCATGCGCGTGACGTCGGCGACGTCGCCATAATCCTCGTTGAACTCCAGCCCGCTCGACATCGCCATCATGTCGGCGAGGCGGATGGCAGTGCGGCCGTCCGCCTTCCACGGCGCAAACAGGTTTTTGTCGTCGAAAGCCATCTTGCCGTCCTTGACCAGCGTGCCGACGATGGCGGCGTTCACCGTCTTGGTCATCGACCAGCCGAGCAGCGGCGTCTTGGCGGAAAAGCCATCGCCGTAGCGCTCGCCGACGACGCGGCCATTCTTGACCACCACCACCGCGCGCATGCCGGTGCCGGCCAGCGCCGCATCGTCCAGCAGCTTGGCAATCACCGGATCCTGTGATGCCTCGACGCGCTCGCCTTGCGGCCACAGGTCGCCCATGGTGGCCGCCGACGGCTCCGCTTGGATCGCGGTCCGCCGCGCCTTGCCTACATCGCCGTCCGGAACCGAAGCGCAGCCCAGCCCGTCACGGGCGACGGCGATGCTCTTGCCGAGGAAGCCGAACAGGCCCGCCGACACCGTTCCCCTGTTCTTGTCCACCGAAACCCGCATTAGCCGCAGCAGGGGATGCCCGGGCGCCTGCACGTCGACGGCAAGCACCTCATTGGGATCGCGGCCGGCAATGAAGACGTTCGAACAGACGATCTTGGCCGAGTAGCCCGAGCCGACCCTGATCAACTCCGGCGGCGCGATATAAAGCCAGGCAAAAAGGGCGGCGATCGCCAGAACGATCAGGCCAAGCAGCCATTTGACGATCTTGACCACGATCCGCATTTATTTCCTCCGGGCCCTGCGCGACCCTTATGTCATCGATTTGCCGCCATTGCTTCCGCAAATCACAATGCTTGTCGAGCGCCATCAACGGATTATCAACCATGATCGGCGATCACAGGATATGCTGAGCGATGCTGTGGGGCGATCGCTCGGAGGGGGCCCGATCACAAAACCGGCCATCAGTGTATAGACCCATCAGCGACCGGCTGAATCCGGCTCGGGAATTGCGATGCGCCGTCTTGCGGGCCTCATCATGCTGACGCTGCTTGGCGCCTGCTCGACCGTGGACGATCTCTCGCCGCTGTCGCCGTCCGCTTCGAGCAGCCCGACGGTTGCCGTGCGCGCGCCGCGCTTTGCCGATTCCAAACCGCATGAATGGGAAAGCGGCGCGCCCTGGAACTATGCCGTTCACGGCACCGACGTCTCCAAATACCAGACCTCGGTCGACTGGCCGGCGGCCAAGGCCAGCGGCATCTCCTTCGCCTTCATCAAGGCGACCGAGGGCGGCGATCGCTTCGATGAGTATTTCAACGAGCATTGGACCCGCACGAAAGCTGCCAGCGTTCCGCGAGCCGCCTATCACTTCTACTATTTCTGCACCCCGGCTGCCGTGCAGGCGCGCTGGTTCATCCGCAACGTCCCCGTCGACCGCTCGGCGCTGCCGCCGGTCCTCGACATGGAATGGAACCCGCAATCGCCGACCTGCAGGCTGCGTCCCGACGCTGCCACGGTGCGCGCGGAGATGACCACCTTCCTTGAAATCGTCGAACGGCACTACGGCAAGAAGCCGATCATCTACACCTCGATCGACTTCTTCGACGATAACGAGCTGTCGAGCTTTCGCGGCTATCCCTATTGGCTGCGCTCCGTCGCCGGCCATCCGCGTGAGAAATACGGCAGCCACCCCTTCACCTTCTGGCAATACACGGGAACCGGCATCGTTCCGGGCGTAAGCGGCAAGTCCGACATCAACGTCTTCAACGGCAGTGAAGCCTCCTGGAACAAGTGGCTGCGGCAGAACACCCGTTGACACCGGGCCTACCGCCTGCTTTTCGACACAGCCAGCGGTGAACAGTGCAACCGCCAGTAATTCAGGGCGTTGGGCTTCCGGGGAGCACAACAACTGCCCGCTATTCGTTTCGAGAGGAAGCTGATGCGACTGCGTTCCAAAGTCCTCGCGGCTGCGCTGACCCTGTGCGCCACGGCCTTGCCGGCGATGGCGCAGGAATGCGGCGGCGACTTCGAATCCTGGAAGCAGGGCGTCGCTGCGGAAGCCAAGGCGGCTGGCGTAGGTACAGCGGGTCTCGACGCCCTTGGAGCGGCAACCTTCGACGACAAGGTGTTGGCACGCGACCGCGCCCAGGGCGTCTTCACCCAAACCTTTGTCGAGTTTTCCAACCGCATGATCTCGGCCTATCGCCTGAAGCAAGGTGCGGCAAACCTGAAGAAATACGCCGACGTCTTCGCCCGCGCCGACCAGCAGTTCGGCGTCCAGGCGCCGATCATCGCCGCTTTCTGGGCGCTGGAGACCGATTTCGGCGCCGTGCAGGGCGACTTCCACACGCTGAGCGCCCTGGTGACGCTTTCCCATGATTGCCGCCGGCCGCAGCTCTTCCGGCAGCAGCTGGTGCCGCTTCTGGAGCTGATCGATCGCGGCGTGCTGCCGGCCGATGTCAGGGGCGCCTGGGCCGGCGAGATCGGCCAGACGCAGATCCTGCCCTCCGACTATCTGGCACGCGGCGTCGACGGCGACGGCGACGGCAAGATCGACCTGCGCGGCAGCGTGCCCGATGTGATCATGACCACCGCCAACAAAGTGCTGTCGCGCGGCTGGAAACGCGACCAGCCCTGGATCCAGGAAGTCCGCGCGCCCGAAGACATGCCGTGGGACCAGACCGGCCGCACCAACAAGCTGCCGCTGTCGCAGTGGGCGCAATGGGGCGTCACCTACCCTAGCGGCGCGCCGCTGGTCGACAACGGCCTGAAAGCAGGCCTGGCGCTGCCGATGGGCCGCAAGGGGCCTGCCTTCCTCACCTACGACAATTTCGACGTCTATCTCGAATGGAACCAGTCCTTCACCTATGCGCTGACGGCAGCCAACCTTGCCGCACGACTCGCAGGCGCGCCGCCGCTCGACCCGCGCAATCCCGAAACCGGCCTCAACAACGAGCAGATGAAGGCGTTGCAGACCAAGCTGGAAGCCAGGGGCTACGATGTCGGCACTGTCGACGGCATTTTGGGTACCAACACCCGCGAGGCGATCCGCAAGGAGCAGATGCGGCTAGGCCTGCCGGTGGATGGCTGGCCGACGCCGGAGCTATTGGGGAAATTTTAGGGCAGTAGGCAGTAGGCAGTAGGCAGTAGGCAGTAGGCAGTAGGCAGTAGGCAGTAGAAAATTACTCCGAAAGCCGTGCCTGCCACCCCTATTCCCTATTCCCTATTCCCTATTCCCTATTCCGCCATCGTCTCCAGACTCGCAAACCCCTGCGGCGCGTCGCCCTCGTCGAACGGCGTCGTCACCTCGACGAAGGTGTCGGGGTAAAACCCGTTGAATCGGGTCCTCAGCGACAGCGAATAGGCGCCGATATGGCCGATCTCGATCCAGTCGCCGGTATCGACCGTTTCCGGCAGCCAGAATGGCCGCGACAGGATGTCGACGGAATCGCAGGTCGCGCCGCAGACCTTGAACGGCACGATGTTCTTCTCCTCGCCATTGCGCGAGCGGATCGCAGGATCGGGAATGAAGCGGGCCGGCAGCGTGATCTTGCCGGTCCATGAATCCGACAGCGACGCCCAGATGCCGTCATTGATGTAAAGCCGCTTGCCCTTGCGCAACAGCACCCGCACGATCAGCGACAGGCAGCGCGCCACGATCACCCTGCCCGGCTCGGCCACCAGCGGCATCTGGTCGAACTGATACTCTTTCAGATCGCCCGAAAGCCGCGACATGATCTGGCCGAGCGACGGCATCTCGATCTGCTTGCGGTTGGGATCGTGGCCGTATTCGGCGGGGAAACCGCCGCCGACGTCGAGCCCTGCAATATCGAAGGTCAGCCGGTTGCGCACCCAATCGGCGGAAGCCAGCGCCCGCTCATAGGTGTCGGGATCCTCGATCTGACTGCCGACATGGAAACACAGACCAACCTTGTAGCCGGTGCGGTTGAGCCGCTCGGCCAGTTCGACCGCATAGGCCGGCCCGGCGCCGAACTTCTTCGACAATTCGTAGGCGGCATGCCCCTTGGTCTGCACCCGCACGAACACGCTGATCGAGCCCGGATCGATGTCGAGCGCCCGCACCACTCGCGTCAGCTTGGTGATCTCGTCCTCGTGATCCAGCGAAATGACGCGGATGGCGTATTTCTCCAGCGCCAGCTTGATGTCCGACTGCGCCTTGACCGGATGCATGTAGAGCATCTCGGCATCCGGAGAGACCGCGCGCACGGCGGCGAACTCGCCCGGCGAAGCGACGTCGAAAGCCTTGACACCGGCTTCGACCAGGGTCTTCAGCACGATCTGCTCGCCATTGGTCTTGACCGCATAGGCGGTCTTGCCGGGGAACATGCCCATGAACTGCCTGGCATCCGCCATCAGCACTTGCGGGCGGAAGCAATAGACCGGATCGTCCGGACGAAGCGCCAGTGCCGCCTCGCGGGCATTTTCGAATCGCTGCATCGACGAATCCTTGACCTAGCCTGCGCACAATTAATCCAAGCTAGCGGCTAATGAAAACAATTCTGTGTCTCGTGCGGCTGACGCAGCGGCGCTAGGTCTTTGCCAGCAACGTTTGCCAGCGATCAGGTTTCGGGTGGCCCTTGTCACTGGCGCCGATATGGCTTCTGCCTGAGTGACTGGCATTCAGGCAGTCTGGGAGGGCGACTCACATGGCAATGGCCGCGACATCCGCACCACGCGGGCCGATGGTGCTCAAGGATTGGGGGCAACTCCTGCTGCTCGGCGCGATCTGGGGCGGCTCGTTCTTCTTTGCGCGCATCGCGGTGGCGGAACTCCCCCCGCTGGTGCTGGTGCTGTTTCGCGTCGCCATCGCCGCGATCGCACTGCAGATCTATCTCGGCCTGCGCGGTCCGTCCTTCCGCCTCGCGCTTCCGCATGCAGGCCTGTTCTTCCTGCTGGCGCTCACCAACAATGTCGTGCCCTTCTCGCTGATCTTCGCCGGCCAGACGGAGCTTGGCGCCGGCATCGCCTCGGTGCTCAACGCGACGACGCCATTCTGGACGCTGATCCTCGCCAACGCGCTGACATCCGACGAAAAGCTCTCCTGGAACAAGCTCGCCGGCATTGCGCTCGGCATCGCCGGTACGGCCGTCATGATCGGCCCCGGCCTGCTTACCGGGCTCGGCGGCCCGGTCTGGGCCAAGTTCGCGCTGATCGGTGCTTCGCTGTCCTATGGTATTGCGCTGATGGTCGCCCGCCTCTTCAAGGGCGTGCCCTCACCGGTCATCGCCACCGGACAGTTGACGGCGTCGACCATCATCATGATCCCGATCGTGCTCTTCACCTACGGTCCATCCGGCCTGTTCTCGGCCTCGCCCCCGGTCTGGGCGGCGGTGCTGGCGCTGGCGCTTCTGTCCACCGCCTTCGCCTACATCCTCTATTTCAACCTCGTCGCCTCGGCCGGCGCGACCAACGCCTCGCTGGTCACGCTTGTCGTGCCGGCCAGCGCCATGCTGCTCGGCTTCCTGTTCCTTGGCGAGCGGCTGGAGCTGTTCGAAATCGGCGGCGTGGTCCTGATCGCGCTCGGCCTCGTCACCATTGACGGGCGGTTGTTCGGCCGACGTTAGAGCGCCGCGCGTCCACTGGACGCGCAAAGAATGCTCTAACCGCCTAATTGCCCCCGCATCGCTAAAGCCTAATTCGGCTTTCGCGGGGGTAGCGCTGCCATGACACAGCAGCGACACGAGCGGGCCACATTTTATTCACAGGTCTGAAGCCGGTTTTTGCCTAGGAGTTTCAAAGCCTAACGGCAAAAGACATGTCGCGGATTTCACAATCACGTCGCAATGCAGCACATTTTCCGCTTGCCTGTGGCACAAATGAACCTAGACTCCATGACATAGCTCTTTAAGAGGAGGCTATGTCATGGGACTTACGAGGCCTATCAACGCATTGATGATCTGTGCTGCGTTCGCCTTTATCGGAGCCCTTATTATGGGCTTCCTTCCCTGACCGCCAAAGCGGGGAAGACCAGCACCCAAATAGTCCAACCAATTCAAAAGGCCGGGTTTTTCCCGGCCTTTTGTTTGAACCCGACCTCAAGCCGCGGCTGATCCGGCCGCCGCCGCCTCGTGCGAGCGGATGCCGATCATATGGCAGATGGCAAAGACCAGATCGGCGCGGTTCATGGTGTAGAAGTGGAAATCGCCGACACCGCGCTCGACCAGATCCATCACCTGTTCGGCTGCCACCGCCGACGCCACCAGCGCATGCGTCTGCGGGTCCCGGTCAAGGCCTTCGAAACGCTCCGCCAGCCAGCCGGGCACATGCGCGCCCGCCCTGGCGGAAAAGTTCGCGACCTGCCTGAAACTGTGAACCGGCTGGATTCCCGGCACGATCGGGATGTAGATGCCGGCGCGGCGGACGCGCTCGACATAGCGCTCGTAGAGATCATTGTCGAAGAAGAACTGGGTGATGGCGCGCGTCGCGCCATTGTCGACCTTGCGCTTCAGCATCTCGATGTCGGTGGCGAAATCGGGACTTTGCGGATGCTTTTCCGGATAAGCCGCGACGGAGATGTCGAAGTCCGCGATTGCCTTGAGCCCGGCGACCAGCTCCGCGCCGTTCTCGTAGCCACCGGGATGCGGCCGATACGGTTCGCCGACGCCGGAGGCCGGGTCGCCGCGCAGCGCCACGAACCGGTTGATGCCGATCGACCTGTAATCCTGGATGACCGCGTCGACCTCGTCGCGTGTTGCACCGACGCAGGTCAGATGCGCCGCTGCAGGAATACCGGTTTCCGTCAGGATGCGCTTTACAGTGCGCGCGGTACGCTCCCGCGTCGAGCCGCCGGCGCCGTAGGTCACCGAGACGAATTTCGGCTTCAGCGGCTCCAACTTTGTTACCGTCTCCCACAGCCTCGCTTCCATCTCGTCCGTCTTCGGCGGGAAGAATTCGAAGGAAACCCTGACCTTGTCGCCAATGTCGGGGCGGCGGGAAAAGCGGAACTGGTTCATGCGATTTCCCCTATCGAGTTCGCTTTGGCCTGCCTTGTGTCGTTGGAAGGATCGGCGATCAAGAGGCGCCGGTCGCGGCCAAGCCAGAGTTTTACGGTGAGCCTGGCCTCGTTGCCGCCGCGCGGCTCGAATTCCTGACTGTCTTCAAGATCGAGGCCGGCGTCCGAAAACCAGTCGGCGATCTGCCGGTCGGAAAAACCGAGCCGCATATGCGCGTGCTCCTCGCGCAGGAATTCCAGCGCATGCGGCGCGAAATCGACGATGACCAGGCGTCCGGCCGGACGCAAAAGCCGCGCCGCCTCGTGGATGGCGCGGGCGGGATCGTCGAGATAGTGCAGCACCTGATGGATGGTGACGAGATCGAAGGCATCGCGCTCGACCGGCGGTGCGAAGATGTCGCCCTGCCGAACCTGTGCGTTCGAAACCCCGGCCTTGTCGAGATTGGCGCGCGCCACGGTCAGCATCTCGCGCGACATGTCGATGCCGACACCGCGCCGATAAAGCGGCGAGAAGATTTCAAGCAGCCGCCCGGTGCCGGTGCCGAGATCCAGCATCGACTGGAACGGCCGCTTGCCCACCAGCTTCAACATTGCGGCTTCGACGGCGCGGTCCGGCACATGCAGCGAGCGGATATGGTCCCAGCTTGCCGCATTCACCGAAAAATACGCGACCGCGCGGTCCTGCCGCTTGCGCTTGACCGAGGCCAGACGCTCAAGATCGCGCTCGACCTGCGGATCGGCGCCGCGAATGCCGGAAACCAGTCCCATGACGAAGTCACGCGCTGAATCCGCATCCGACAGACGGAAGAAGGCCCAGGACCCTTCCTGGTAGCGGCCGATCAGCCCGGCCTCCAGCAAGAGCTTCAGGTGACGCGAAACGCGCGGCTGCGACTGGCCGAGAATTTCGGTAAGATCGGAAACCGTGAGGTCGCCGCGCGACAGAAGTGCCAGTATGCGCAATCGGCTGGATTCGGCCGCCGCCTTCAATGTATCAACCATGGTGTCGAGCGAGACATGCATCAGCGTATTCTCTTTGAAAAGATATAAACATATGTTTATGTCGGTTTTCGAAACCTTGCAAGCGCTATGTCGCTTCCGGACCAGAAAATGCCGCTCGTGTGGCGTTTTAAGAGACGCGGGCCATGACTGAAACGCGTGAGATGTTTGAGGCGCGCGAAGGGGAGCAGAGGCTGGAAAACGATCCGGCCCTGATGCCGCCTGATGGCGGCATCGTCTTCATCGGCCGCATTGCCTCGCCGTGGACGACGCGCGAAACCTGCCCGAAGAACATGCGCGTCGCGCGCGAGACCGGACAGAAGGCGGTGCTGACCATCGACGCGCCCTACCGAAGGGGCCTGCAGGGGCTGGAGCGCGCCAGCCACGTCATCATCCTATCCTGGCTGCATCATGCGCCGCGGACTCTGATTGTGCAGAGACCGCGCCATGCCGTTGAAGCGAAAGGTGTATTTGCGCTGCGCTCCCCTGCCCGCCCGAACCCCATCGGGCTGCACATCGCCAGGCTGATTGCCGTCAACATCGAAACCGGCCGCATCGATCTCGACGCCATCGACGTGCTCGACGGCACGCCGGTCATCGACCTAAAACCCTATTTCGCCTCGACCGACGCCATATCAGAGGCGACCATCGAAGGGCGCGACGAGCCCAATGGGATCCGGCGATGACAGCGCCGACCGGCCGCCGCCGCGCCATCGCCAAGGCGCTGACCGCACTTCTGCCGCTGGCGCCCTATGCCGATATGGAGAAGATCCGCACCGACGCCGGCGCGGTTCACATGAAGACCCTGCCGCCGGGCATCGCCGTATGGCTGGCGACCATTGCCCATATCCGCCACATGCACACCGATTACGAAAAACTGCTCAGCGAAGGCTATGACCGCGACTCGGCGCGTTTCTTCGTCATCGAGCAGACCAACATCGTGCTCACCCGCTGGCGCGCAACCCGCCTGCTCGACGCCGACGACGAGGAGGAATGACCACGGCTACTTCCGCTTTAGCACTGCGACCGCATTATAAGGCTGGCCGTCGGCCTGGCCGACCCAAGTCCAGGACAGATTTCCCTTGAAAAACCTGACCGTGATGTTGCCGCCGTCGATGCACTTGTCCTGCCCGTAGGTGATGCTCTCGTGGTATTCCGCCGAAATGTCGTCCCTGGACGTCTGCGACAGGGATCCGCCGCAGCCGAGCGACGGATAGTCGATGGACGCACCCCCATCATTGATCGTCATGGCGATCGCCCAATCAGCTCCGGCATCGCCGGCCGGGCTCTGGTGGCCGCTGCCGAGCCAGGTGCCGCTCAGCGTCGGCACATTCACCGCGCAAGGCACGTTCTGGAAGATCGACGTCAATTCGCTGCCGGTTTTCTCGCAGCGATAGGTCTGGCCGCTCTGGCACAATTCCTCGCCTTCGCGTGGGCACTGGGCGCTGGCTTGGCCCGCGGCGGCGAACATCATCATTGCCGCTGTGACGGCCCCAAACCTGCCCATTTTCCCCTCCCGTTCAGACCCGGAACGATAGGGCAATCGCGATCGAATGTATCGGCCAGATCGTCATGGAGGCCGAACAGCGCCGGGCGGGTGGCTCTATGCCTTCTGCCCAGCGCCGCTAGCCTCTCGCCTGCTTGACAGGAGGCCTCGATGAGCCGGACGATGGCAACACAGGACGAGAAGCAACTGCCCATAGTTGGCGACCGCCATGTCGACCCGCACTCCTACCCCGAGGGCGTCGCTTTCCTCGACGGCCAATATTTGCCGATGTCGCAGGCCAAGATCTCGGTTCTGGACTGGGGCTTTCTGCATTCCGACGCAACCTACGACACCGTGCATGTCTGGAATGGCCGCTTCTTCCGCCTCGATTTGCATCTCGACCGCTTCTTCGGCGGGCTGGAAAAACTGCGCATGACCATTCCCTTCGACCGCAAAGGCGTGGCCGAAATCCTGCACAATTGCGTGGCGCTGTCGGGTCATCGCGCCGCCTATGTCGAGATGCTGTGCACGCGCGGCGCCTCCCCGACTTTCAGCCGCGACCCGCGCCAGGCACTCAACCGCTTCATGGCGTTCGCCGTGCCGTTCGGCTCGGTCGCCAATGCCGAGCAGCTGCATCGCGGCCTGCGTGTCGCCATCAGCGACAAGGTGCGCATTCCGCCGGCCTCGATCGATCCGGCGATCAAGAACTACCACTGGCTCGATCTGGTGCGCGGCCTCTACGATGCCTATGATCGCGGCGCCGAGACTGCGTTGCTTCTGGACTTCAACGGCAATGTCGCCGAAGGCCCGGGCTTCAACGTCTTCTGCGTCAAGGATGGCAAACTGTCGACGCCTTCCATCGGTGTGCTGCCCGGCATCACCCGCCGCACTGTCTTTGATCTGTGCGCCGAAGAAGGTCTTGCAGCCACCGCCACCGATGTCAGCGTTGCCGCATTGCACGAGGCAGACGAGGTTTTCATCACCTCGACCGCAGGCGGCATCATGCCGGTGACGGAGATCGACGGTGTTCGGATCGCCGACGGCAAGGTCGGCGCGATCACCAGCCGGCTGATGGCGCTCTATTGGGAGAAGCACGAGGATCCGGCGTGGTCGAGCCCTGTGAATTATCCCTGATAGTCAGCAAGGTCTCGAGAAAAACCGCAAGGATTGAGGCCACCACTTTTGCTACGCTCCATGGGCAGCGCAGCCTGCCCTCAGGCTTGATAGATCCACTGCTCCGGCACGCGCACCGAGATTTCTTCGCCGGCCATGACCGTTCCCGGCTTCTCGACCCAGGCGACGACGCCGCGCAGCCGTTTCGCGACTTTCGGGAACAACAGCGCGCCGGCTCCGACGTCGGCCAATCCGGCGTTTTCGGCGATCGACCGGCCGGCGATGCGGCACGGGCCGTTCTGTGCGTCGACCTTGATGGTGACGCCGCCCTTGAAGAACAGCAGCGTGCCGGCCGGCAGCATGGAGAGGTTCGGCACCCCTTCGATCACAAGATTGGCGCCGATCCACTCCGGCCTGATCTCGGCCAGGCCCATGCGTTCGGCGACAACCGCCAGCTCGTCCGCCGCCACGACGGACAATTGCCGTTCGTTGCGTATTTCCGTGCCGCGCGGATACCAGGGCTCGCGCCCGCCCGAGCGCCGTGTCGGTCCGGCATGGAAATCGCCTGAAATGCCGTCGAAACCCAGCCGCAATTCGTCCACCGGGCGGGTCTGAAAATGATCCGCCGGCGCCACGTAAAGCGCTGCCGCCCTGGCGGCAAGCTTTCGCGCGGGGATGATTTCAACCGGCTTTTCAGCCTCGGGGAAGAGATCCGACATGGCGTTCTTTCCAATCGTCATTCGACGAGTTAGCCGGGCGGGCTCCGAGGCGTCCAGTCGAAAGTGCTGATCGTCCGATCAACAGCACCGATAGGATCGCGATCACGCTTTTCTTACCTTTCATCGATTTCGCGCCGCATTGCCGCCGCGCGGTGCCGGTTTCATGGTTACGTCCAGACAGTTTGCGGAGGCTGATCATGCGACCTGTGACGGCAATCACGTTGCTTTGGTTGATCTGGGCAGGAATCTGGGCCGTCGCCGCCCTGTGGTCCGACCCTGCCCAGAAGCGCGCCGGGTTCAGGGCGGAGGCCCGCTATCGGGGTCTATGGCTGGCCGGCGCGGTGCTGCTGTTCATTCCGGCGCACGGCTATGAAGGCCGGCTCAGGCTGTGGATGCCTGATCTCTCCGAAGCCTGGATCTGTGTCGCCCTGATCGCCATCGGCATCGCCTTTGCCTGGTGGGCGCGCCTGCATCTCGGCAGGCTGTGGTCGGGCGCCATCACCGCCAAGGCCGGGCATCGGGTCATCAATACCGGCCCGTATGGCGTTGTCCGGCATCCGATCTACACCGGATTGCTGCCTGGCGATCCTCGCCACCATGGCGGCCAAGGGCACCCTCTGGGGCATAGCCGGAACCGCCCTGCTCATCATCGGCATCGTGACCAAGGCAAGACTGGAAGAAAGCTTCCTACGCGGCGAGTTGGGCAGTGCCCGTTCGCACCAGCTTGACCAGACAAGCTTAAAGCATCCGCAACAGCGCACCACCTATCGAATACCCCGCGCCAAAGGCGCAGATCAGGCCGAAATCGCCGGGCTTCATGTCGGCGTGGTTCTCCGACAGCGCGACGATGGCGCCGGCGCCCGCCGTGTTGCCCAGCCGCTCCAGCACCATCGGCGCGCGGTCGTGGTCGACTTCGTGGCCGAACGACAGTTTCAGGATCATCGCATTCATGCGCGCATTGGCCTGATGCAGCCAGAAGCGCCTGATCGCCTGCGGCGTCAGCCCGTGCTCGGCGAGGAATTCGACGATGAATTTTTGCCCGGCGACGGTGACTTCCTTGAACACCTTGTTGCCGACCTGCTTGATCAGATTGCCTTCCAGGTTGATCATGTAAGGATCTTCCTGGGCGGTGCGGGTGTGATAGCCCAGATTGGTGCGGATGTTGTTCGACATCTGCGTCCAGACGCGCGTGTCGAGCACCTCGAAGCGCCCCGGCCGCTTGTCGCCCTTGGCCAGGCCTTCGACCACCATCGACACCGAAGCGTCGCCGAAGATGAAATGCGTCTGCCGGTCGCGGAAATTGAGATGCCCGGTGATGATCTCCGGCGTCGTCACCAGGATGCGTTTGTGCGCGCCCGACCGCACCAGGTTGACGGCGACGTGCAAGGCGGCCGCGGCCGAGGAACAGCCAAGCCCCATGTCGAAGCCGGCGCCCTTGGTGCCCAACGCCTCCTGCATTTCGATGGCGATCGCCGGATAGGGCCGCTGGTGATGCGAGGCCGAGCAGATCACCAGGTCGATATCCGACGGCTGCAGCCCGGCGTGGTCGAGCGCCTTCTTCGCCGAGGCGATGCCGAACTCCGCCTCCAGCGACAGCGCGTCGTCGGGCCGCGCCGGAATGCGCGGCGCCATCCGGGTCGGATCGAGAATGCCCTCGCGCTCGATGACATGGCGGGTGCGCACGCCCGAGGCGTGGACGATGAAGTCGCTGTCCGATTTCGGCAGCGGCGGCTCGCCAGTATCCTGGCGGCGCGCATTTTCCGTGTCGACCCAGGCATTGAAGCTGGCGACCAGTTCTTCATTGGTGATTGTGGGTTCGGGGATTTCAACGCCGATGCCGCTGATGATGACGCGATGCATGTCCAGTCCGTCCCATCCGCAGGCGCTGCGGCTTCATGTGGGCGCCGGAATGCTCCGGCGCAACAGTTTTCTCACCGAGGCGGTTTACGCCGGCTTAAACCAAAGATCTGGGCCGACTTAAGCCGATCCTTGACATGGCCACAGGCAAAGCCAAGCGGCCCTAAGACGCCGCGCAACACGGATAATCAAGCTCGTTTTGCGACAATGAAAATGCGCGGAAAGCGCAAGAGCACCTTGCCATCAGCCGTCTTCGGATAGGCCTTGGCGATCTTGGCCGTGTAACATTCGAGGAACAGCGTCCGCTCATCGGCACCCAGCGGATCGAGGAACGGTTTCAGGCCCGTCGACTTCACCCATTCGACGATCGCCTGCGCATCGGCAAGCGGGTGGTTGTAGATGGTGTGCCAGATATCCAGCCGATCGCTGAGCGGCGACAGAAGATCATAATAGAACGACACCGGCGGCAACGGCCCGCGTGCCGCGCCCTTGAGCTTTTCGGCAAACGGCATTTCGGCGGCGGTTTCACGCATCAGGCGGTGCGAGTCCTCGCCCATATTGTCGGGCATCTGGATGGCCAGCGCGCCGCCTGGCGCAAGAAAACCCATCAGCCGCTGGAACACAGCGGGATGCTCGGGCAGCCACTGGAACACCGCATTGGCGAAGATCACGTCGACCGGCTCCGCCGGCTGCCATTTGGAGGCATCGGCCAGATCAAAGGTGACCTCGGGCAGACGCGCCCTCGCCTTCTCGATCATGTCGGGCGAAGTGTCGAAGCCGCTCACCTGCGCATCCGGCCAGCGCTCGACGAGCAGCTCGGTCGAGTTGCCCGGCCCGCAGCCGATGTCGACGACCCGGCGCGGGAAGTCCACCGGCACCTGTGCCACCAGGTCTCGCGCGGGCCGCGTGCGCTCGTCCTCGAATTTCAGATATTGGGCGGCGGACCAATCAGCCATGTGAACTCCTCACGTCTTCTTGAGAATTCGCCGCCCGGAAAACCCCTTACCGCGTCAGCCTCTTGTAGGTCATGCGGTGCGGGTTGACGGCATCCGGCCCGAGGCGGCGGATCTTGTCCTGCTCGTAATCCTCGAAATTGCCCTCGAACCATTCGACATGGCTGTCGCCCTCGAAGGCGAGGATGTGCGTCGCCAGGCGATCGAGGAACATGCGATCGTGCGAGATGATGACGGCGCAGCCGCCGAAGTTTTCCAGCGCGTCTTCGAGTGCCGCCAGCGTTTCGGTGTCGAGATCGTTGGTCGGTTCGTCGAGCAGCAGCACATTGCCGCCGGTCTTCAGCATCTTGGCCAGATGCACGCGGTTGCGCTGGCCGCCGGACAGATTGCCGACCTTCTGCTGCTGGTCGCCGCCACGGAAGTTGAACGACGCGCAATAGGCACGCGTGTTGGCCTCGAATTTGCCGAGCTTGACCACTTCTGCGCCGCCGGAAATCTCTTCCCATACCGTCTTTGACGGATCGAGCGCATCGCGGCTCTGGTCGACATAGCCGAGCTTCACCGTTTCGCCGACGCGCACTGAGCCCGCATCCGGCTTTTCCTGGCCGGTGATCATGCGAAACAGCGTCGTCTTGCCGGCGCCGTTCGGGCCGATGACGCCGACGATGCCGCCGGGCGGCAGCTTGAATTCCAGGCCGTCGATCAAAAGCGTGTCGCCAAAGCCCTTCGACAGGCCTTCCGCCTCGATCACCACATTGCCGAGCCGCTCGCCATGCGGGATGACGATCTGCGTATCGCTCGGACGCCGCTTGTCGGCTGCATCCAAAAGATCCTGGAACGCCTGGATACGCGCCTTGGACTTCGTCTGGCGGGCCTTCGGGCTCGACTGGATCCATTCGCGCTCGCGGCCGATGGCGCGCTGGCGGGCATCGTCCTCGCGGCCTTCCTGCTTGAGCCGCTTGGCCTTGGCTTCGAGGTATTTGGTGTAGTTGCCCTCATAGGGAATGCCGCGGCCGCGATCGAGTTCGAGGATCCAGCCGGTGACGTTGTCGAGGAAGTAGCGATCGTGGGTGATGATCATCACGGCGCCCGGATAGGCACGCAAATGCTTTTCCAGCCACGCCGTGGTTTCGGCGTCGAGATGGTTGGTCGGTTCGTCGAGCAGCAAAAGGTCGGGCTGGCGCAGCAAGAGTTGGCAAAGCGCGACGCGGCGCCGCTCGCCGCCCGAAAGCTTGGTGACTTCCGAATCCTTGGGCGGGCAGCCCAGCGCTTCCATCGCCATCTCGACCTGCTGTTCGAGATCCCACAGGTTGAGCCGGTCCATCTCGTCCTGAAGCTTGGCCGACTCGTCGGCCGTCTCGTCGGAGTAGTTCATCATCAATTCGTTATAGCGTTCGATGATCGCGGTCTTGGCGGCGACGCCTTCCATGATGTTTTCGAACACGGTCTTGTCCGGATCGAGCGCCGGCTCCTGCGCCAGGTAGCCGACGGTTGCGCCTTCGGCCAGCCAGGCTTCGCCGTTCCACTCCTTGTCGAGCCCGGCCATGATCTTGAGGATCGTCGACTTGCCCGAACCGTTGGGGCCGAGGATGCCGATCTTGGCGTCGGGATAGAAGGAGAGATGGACATTCTCGAGCACCTTCTTGGTGCCATAGGCCTTGTTGAGGCCGGCCATGTGATAGATGAACTGGCGTGCCACGCGCGCTTTCCCTGAAAAAAACTGACTGGCCCAGAAAACTGACTGGATCTGTCGAATTGAGTGGAGGTTGGCCGCTATGTAGGCGATGCGGCGGCGAACGGCAATCGCTTTTGCCATATCTGCCCGGTCACACGCGGAAGTGTCCGCCAACCGCCGAAGTTTTCCACCAGCACGAAGCGTGCTGAAATCTCCGGTTAACTCTTCGGCGTCAAAACAGGATCGGAGTGGAATCGCTCGCTATTCGCGATTTCGAGAAAGAGATCGGGTCGACGGCATTGCTGAACAGTTTCCTGCTCCTTGCCGAAGCGGTCGTCTATTTCAGCGTCATGGTGACGCTTTTCCGCTTCCGGAGGCGCATCGGCCTCGGCGTGTTCATCTGCGCGCTCGGTGTCATGCACTTCCTCGAGACCTACCTCGCCAGCGTTTTTTATGTCGCCTTGCCGTTCGGCATGGTCTCGCCTGGCTCGGCGGTGCTGTTTTCCGGCAAGCTGGTGATGCTTTTGCTGCTCTATATGAAAGAGGACGCTGCAACTGTGCGTCAGCCGATCTACGGCCTGCTGCTCGGCAATGCGCTGATGATCGGGCTGGTGCTGCTGCTGCGCCTGCACGTCATCGCGGCACTTCCCGACGGCAGGCTCCCAGACATCGGCTTCATCGACCAGATGGGCTGGCTGATGGTGTGGGGCACGACGCTGCTGTTCGTCGATGCCATCCTGATCATCCTGCTTTATGAAAAGCTCGGGCGTTATCTGCGCAAGGCGCCGTTCGCGCGCATCCTGATTTCGGTCGCTTGCGTGCTGACATTCGACCAGGCCGGGTTTTTCACCGCCCTGCATTTCGTTGCCGGCGCGCCGATAGCCGTCTTTTTCGGCGGCTGGTTCGCCAAGATGGCGGCGGCGGTGACGTTCAGCACCATGCTCGTCGCCTATCTCAAATGGTTCGAGGAGCGCCAAGTCACCGCGCCGCGCGGATTGACCGATATCTTCGATACGCTGACCTATCGCGAACGCTACGAAGCGCTGGTCGAACATGTCGGGCGGGACGGCCTGACCGGCCTGCTGCACCGCGGGCGCTTCGACGCCGACGGTGAAGCCGCCGTCCAGGCCAGCCTGCGCACCGCCAGGCCGCTCAGCCTGCTGATCATCGATGTCGACCATTTCAAATCGATCAATGACCGTTTCGGCCATGCCGAAGGCGACAAGGTGTTGAAGGCGGTCGCGGCCCTGCTTGGCGAGACGGCAAGCGCCGAGGACCAGGTGTTCCGCATCGGCGGCGAGGAATTCGCCATCCTCAGTTCGCGTCCGCACTCGGTCGCCAGGCTGTTCGGCGAAAGCATTCGCCACGCGGTCAAGGGCTCGGCCGCCACCAGTCGCTTCGAGCTCACCGTCAGCGCTGGCGTTTCCAGCGTCAGCGAAACCACGCGCTGCCTTGCCGACCTGTTCGCGCTTGCCGACCAGCGTCTCTACAAGGCGAAGTCGACCGGCCGCGATCGCGTCGTCGGCGAGCCGGGCGGCCAAGAAGCCGACACAGCCGCTGCGCGGACCAAATCCGCACAGATCTAGTTCGTTACGAATTCCTCTGCCGTCGAAAGCCCGTCACGGTCGAAACCGCCATCAGCGCGATCGCCAGCCATTTCAGCACCGTGATGATCGGCCCGGCCTGGATATCGTAGGCAATGAACAGCAGGATGCCCGGCACCAGCAAGCCGCACATGACCAGCATGATGCGGTTGATCTGCCAGGACACTTTTGACGCCAACGCCTCGTCGCCGAGTGCTGGAACCAGCACCGCCCGCACCGTCTTGCCGCCCACCAGCATGGCCGAAAGGTGCATCGAGATCGGCAGACCGAGCCCGATGATCAGGAAAGCGCAAGCGGCCAGCAGGAGCGAAAACTTCAGCGCGCTGGTTTCCGCCGCTATGGGAAACAGCAGCGTCGCCAGCGGCAGGAAGACACCGAAAATGCCGATCGCCGCGATCGTGATGAAGATCGCCGCATTGACGATCGTGAACAGCTGGTAGGTGCCGACGCCGATCGGTTCGGAGAGCGTCCGCATGCGTGCCCACTCGGCGTCGGTATACGAAAAGCCCGGCCATTCCATGCGGGCATCGTTTATCGAGACCATGCCCTTGGCCCAGAAAGCCAGCCGCGCCAGCGCGCTGCTCGTCATGCCATCCATTGCCGCCCCCGCCAGAATGATGCGCTCGCAGCATAGCACCAGGGCGCGGCAGCGCGACAGTCCGGTATCTCTGTTGAGAGTTACTGGAAGCCGATCGCGTCGACATTGCCTGTCGGGCAGCCGGCCTTGTTGGTCGGCACCGAAGCCAGCAGCAGATCCTTAAGCGAGCTGTTGGGCCCGATCGGACCCGCGAGGCCGAGCGTCAGTTCGCCGATCAGCCGCCTGCCGCTCGACGGATCGATGACGCAGGAAACGCGCACGCGATCCCCTGCTCCCGCCCCGAAGGCAGTGTCGAAAGCGCCGCGGATCTGGTCCGCCGTCAGCTTGCCGCCGATGTTCTTGGCAAAGAGTTCGCGCACCGGCGAGCTGTTCACCGCGCGCATCAGGTTGAGCGCATCGGAGAAATAGTCCTGCTGGCTCTTGCCGTAGCAGGTGCCGTGCTTGATCCATTCATGCCGATCGAGGTGGGAGGCCGTGCCGGGCATCACCTGATCGAGTTCCGTGCGGGTGTTGGCGTCAAGATTGACCGGCGGCAGGTCTTTCCAGTGGGCCGGATTGTCGTTGGCCTTGTCGCTCGCCGTCGCCTGGCAATAGAAATTGCCGTTCGGCTGCGGCCAGAGACCGTGCAAGGTGAAATGCGTGGCGTCGAAATCACCAGCACTCTGCGCCCTGCATTCGGTCTTGTTCGACTTTGTCTCGCAAAACGCCGGCTGCCAGCTCAGCGCGAAGACGTATTCGGGTTTCCCCGATGCCGCCGGCTTGCCTTGCCCGTCAGGTGCGGCCGGCACGGTCGCCGCGCTGCTGCCGGAAACGTGGCCGCAGCTGACCTTCACCCAGCGGCGCTCCGGATCGGCGCCCGGCACCAGGATGAGATAATGCGTCGGCGTATCCTTGTTGCCGGCAAGCAGCCGATAGCTCTGCCCGGCATCGGTCGAGACATTGCCGGGGTTCTTGCCGTTCTTGATGGCTTGCGTTGCCGGACAGGCAGCGTCGGCCACAAAGGAGCCGCTCATCTTGACGTCGGCACGCGCGGCACCGGCCAGCGACGCGGCCAGCATGGCCAATCCGAAAACGACACCAATGCGCATGGAAAATCCTCGGCTGGACAAGTGGGCGACAGACTGAAGCTGTCTCCATGTCAGAATTGCGATATTTTGCTGGCCAAACGCAAGAAACATCGTCGCGAAAAGCGGGTTTGCTGGATTGACGCATAATGTGGGCCGGCGCAAACAAAGCCAACGACGATAATGCAAGGGCGGGACCGAGCGGCATGTCATTCAGCCAGCAGCGCGTGGTTCGCTCCCCAACCGGTGCCGAGCTCAATCTTTTCGTCAGGCAGGCCGATGGCCGGGCACGCGCCGTCGTCCAGATCAATCATGGCCTGGCCGAGCACGCAGCGCGCTATGCCCGCTTTGCCGATTTTCTTGGCTCCCGCGGCTTCGATGTCTATGTCCACGATCATCGCGGCCATGGCGCGACCAAGGCGCCCGACGCGCCGCTCGGCAGGTTCGCCGCCAGCGACGGCCCGGCCAAGGTGATAGCCGACGTCGGCGCCATCCATGATCTTATCGCCCGCGAACAGCCAAACAGACCGGTCATCCTGTTTGGTCATTCGATGGGAGCGTCGGTCGCGCTGAACTACCTGTTACGCCACTCGCCGCGCGTTCATGCCGCCGGTATCTGGAACGGCAATTTCTCCCAAGGCCTGCTCGGACAGGTGGCGCTGGGCATCCTTGCCTGGGAACGGATGCGGCTCGGCTCCGACGTGCCATCGCGTCTGCTGCCGAAGCTCACCTTCCAGGCCTGGGGCAAGGCGGTGCCCAATCACCGCACATTGTTCGACTGGCTGTCGCGCGACGAGGCGGAAGTGGCGAAATACATCGCCGATCCGCTCTGCGGCTGGGATGCCTCGGTGTCGATGTGGCGCGATGTGGTCTCGATGGCGCTGAACGGCGGCAAGGATGCCGGCTTTGCCGGCATCCGGCGCGACCTGCCCATCAGCATCGTCGGCGGCGAAAGAGATCCCGCCTCGGATTATGGCAAAGGGATCACGCATCTTGCCAGCCGCATGCGCGCGATGGGCTTTTCGAATCTGGTTTCAAAGGTTTACGCCGGCACCCGCCACGAAAGCCTGAACGAGGTGAATCGCGACATCATCATGGATGATTTCGCCGCCTGGGCCGACAAAGTCCTCAAAGCGTGACGGATTGGCCCATTGCAAGAGCCGTGACAGCCGTTGCAGGGCTTGATAGAGGCTCTGCTTTCGCAGCAGTCACGGTGATTGCGGCAACCACGGTGATCCATGGCTGAGCCCCCGCTGAAAGGCGTCCGCGTCGTCGAACTCGCCCGCATCCTTGCCGGGCCATGGGCCGGGCAGTTGCTTGCCGATCTCGGCGCCGATGTCATCAAGGTCGAAAGCCCCGATGGCGGCGACGACACCCGCAAATGGGGGCCACCCTTCGTCATGGGCAAGGACGGCGAGAACCTGTCGGCCGCCTATTACCATTCCTGCAATCGCGGCAAGCGCTCCATCGCCATCGATTTCTCGACACCGGAAGGGGCCGAGACCGTGCGCCGGCTGGTCGCCACCTCGGACGTGCTGATCGAGAACTTCAAGCTCGGCGGTCTGAAGAAATACGGCCTCGACTATGACAGCCTGCGCAAGATCAACCCGCGCCTCGTCTATTGCTCGATCACCGGCTTCGGCCAGGACGGACCCTATGCGCCGCGCGCCGGCTACGACTTCATCATCCAGGCCATGGCCGGCATGATGTCGATCACCGGCGAGGTCGGCCGCGAGCCGCAAAAAGCGGGCGTCGCCATCTCCGACATCTTCACCGGCCTTTATTCGGTCATCGCCATCCAGGCAGCATTGCGCCATGCCGAACAAACCGGCGAAGGCCAGCACGTCGACATGGCGCTCTTCGACACCCAGATCTCGGCGCTCGGCAACCAGAATTTGAACTATCTCGTCTCCGGCAAATCGCCGGTGCAGATGGGCAATGCGCATATGAACATCGCCCCATACGAGGTGGTGCCGGTCCGGGATGGGCACATCATCCTGGCGGTCGGCAATGACGGCCAGTTCGCCAAATTCTGCGCCGCTGTCGGACTGGGCGACCTGCCTGCCAATCCCGACTTCGCCACCAACCCCGCCCGGGTCGCCAACCGGGTGAAATTGCATGAGCGCATGATCGAGGCGCTGAAGGTTTTTGACCGCGATCCGCTGCTGGCCAAGCTGGAAGCGGCCAGCGTGCCGGCGAGCCCGATCAACACGATCGGCCAGATGTTTGCCGATCCGCAGACGATCGCGCGCGGCATGCGGCTTGATCTCGACGACGGCCATGGCAATCTTCTGCCTTCGGTGCGTGCGCCGATGGTGATGTCGGGCACGCCGCTGGTCTATGAGCGCCCCTCGCCGCGCCTGGGCGAGCACACGCAAGAAATCCTTGCCGAACTGGAGAAGTCTGGACAATGAAGACCGGCGGACAACTCATCGTCGACGCGCTCGAAGCCAACGGCACCGACCGCATCTATTGTGTGCCGGGTGAATCCTATCTGGCGGTGCTCGACGCGCTGCACGATTCTGCGATCCGCACCATCGTCTGCCGCCAGGAAGGCGGTGCCGCGATGATGGCCGATTGCCACGGCCGCCTGACCGGGAAGCCCGGCATCTGCTTCGTCACCCGCGGCCCCGGCGCCACCAACGCCTCGGCCGGCATCCACATCGCCATGCAGGATTCTATACCCGTCATCCTGTTCATCGGCCAGGTCGCCAGCCACGCCAAGGAGCGTGAAGCGTTCCAAGAGGTCGATTATAAGAGGTTCTTCGGCGATATCGCCAAATGGGTGGTCGAGATCGACGACGCCTCGCGCATCCCCGAATTCGTCACCCGCGCCTTCGCGGTGGCGACATCGGGCCGGCCCGGCCCGGTGGTGATCTCGCTGCCCGAAGACATGCTGACCAGCATCGTCGAAGCACCTATCGCCTTGCCGCACACGCCGGTTGAGACACGGCCGGGCGAAGCGGAGCTCGATGCGCTGGAAAAGCTGCTGGCTAAGGCCAAGCGGCCGTTCGTCATCCTCGGCGGCACGCGCTGGGACGCCGAGGCGGTGGCGCAAATGCGCACGGTCGCCGAGGCGTGGTCGCTGCCGGTCGGTTGTTCCTTCCGCCGGCAGATGCTGTTCGATCATCTACATCCGAACTATGCCGGCGATGTCGGCATCGGCATCAACCCCAAGCTGGCCACAGCGATCAAGCAGGCCGATCTCGTGCTCCTGATCGGCGGCCGCATGGGCGAAATGCCGTCCTCGGACTACACGCTGCTGAAAAGCCCCTACCCCGACCAGACACTGGTCCATGTCCATGCCGACGCTGGCGAGCTCGGCCGCGTCTACAGGCCGACACTGGCGATCAACGCCTCGCCTTCTGCCTTCATCGACGCTTTCGCCAAGCGCAAGCCGGCCTCTGAGCCGACTTGGGCAGCCGAGACACCAAAGCTGCATGCCTCCTATCTCGACTGGTCGACGCCACCGGAAGGCGGCCCCGGCTCGGTCCAGATGGGCCCGATCATGAACTACCTCGAAAAGATGCTGCCCGACGACGCCATTCTCACCAACGGCGCCGGCAATTACGCGACCTGGGTGCATCGCTTCCACCGCTTCCGCCGCTTCGCCACTCAAGGTGCGCCGACATCGGGCTCGATGGGCTATGGCACGCCTGCGGCCGTCGCTGCCAAAGAGCTGTTTCCGGAGCGCACCGTGGTCGCCTTCGCCGGCGACGGCTGCTTCCTGATGAACGGGCAGGAATTCGCCACCGCCGTGCAGTATGACCTGCCTATCATTGTGGTCGTCGTCAACAACGGCATCTATGGCACCATCCGCATGCATCAGGAGCGCGAATATCCCGGCCGCGTCGTCGCCACCGATCTTAAGAACCCCGACTTCGCGGCTCTCGCCCGCGCCTATGGCGGCCATGGCGAAACGGTCGACAAGACCGCCGATTTCGCTCCCGCCTTCGAACGTGCCCGCGCCAGCGGCAAGCCGGCGATCGTGGAAATCCGCCTCGACCCCGAAGCGATCACGCCGACCAAGACGATGACGCAGATACGCGACAAGGCGTAGTCCAAACAAAAAAAGAGGCGGTCGCCCGCCCCTTTTCGTCATGCGGCTTGCGCTAGAGCGTTTCATATTTTGACGGAAGCGTAGCCTGCGTTTTCGAAGTAGTTCTTGCATTCGGCTGCCTCGATGGTTTCGACGA